>NZ_JBVHMF010000010.1:0-96710 GCF_055558595.1 Streptomyces sp. NPDC025721
CGCCCGGTTACATTCCGAACCCGGAAGCTAAGCCTTTCAGCGCCGATGGTACTGCAGGGGGGACCCTGTGGGAGAGTAGGACACCGCCGAACAATTTTTATGGAAGAGGCCCGGCCTCGGATCTTAGGATCCGACGCCGGGCCTCTTTTGCGTTCCCCGCCACCCACCGGAAAACCGGTTTTCGAGCCCGCCTATCAGCCGGGCGTCGAGGACAGGAGGAGCGGGAGCGCGAGGAGGACGAGGAGGGCGCTGGTCCAGAAGGGCGCGAGCGGGCCGGCGCTTGTGTGGAGGGTGGCGGCGGCGGTCAGGGGGCCGAGGGTCGCGCCGAGGTTGAGGGCGGCGGTGGCGTAGGAGCCGGACATGGTGGGGGCGGCGGCTGCTTCGTAGAGGACGCGGGTGATCAGGGTGCCGCCGAGGAGGAAGGACAGGGCGCCCTGGAGGAAGACGAGGGGGAGCAGGGCGGCCGGCCGGTCGGCCAGGAGGGCCAGGGCGAGCCAGCCGAGGAGCAGCAGGGGGCCCGCGGTGGTGAGGACCAGGCCGGGGCGGTGGTCGGCGAGGCGGCCCGCGAGGGTGACTCCGGCGAAGGAGCCGGCGCCGAAGAGCATCAGGGCCACCGGGATCCACAGGCGGCCGAGGCCCGCGGTGTCGGTGACGACCGGTGCGAGGAAGGTGAAGCTCGCGAAGGTGGCCGCGTTCACCAGGGCGCCGAGTACCGCGCCCGCGGGCACCCCGGCGACCGTGGCCACCGTCGTCCCGGAGAGCAGTACGGCCAGCGCGCGGCCCTTGCGGTCGGGGGAGACGAGGGTGACGGCGGTGGTGAGGGCGACGGCGAGGAAGCCCGCGTTCGCGAGCGCGGCGACGATCCGGGTGGCGAACAGGACCGGGAAGCTGCCGGTGACGGCGCCCGCGGGGTGCGCCGCCGCGAAGGCGACGACGAAGGCGAGCAGGCTGCTGCGGGCGGGCCAGGCGCGGGCGAGGGCGGCCATCAGCGGGGCGCCGACGACCATGCCGATCGCGAAGGCCGAGGTGAGCGTGCCCGCGGTCCCGACCGTCACGTCGAGGTCGGCGGCGATGTCCGGCAGGAGGCCGGCCAGCATGAATTCGGAGGTGCCCATGGCGAAGACGGCCATGGCGAGCAGGTACAGCGGAACAGGGAGACGGAGAGGCATCGGGAAAGGCTCCGAGGTGAGGAGATGCACGAGAGGAAACGTGAAAACGTCGTCTCGTCACCGCGGTCAGCACCCGGGGTGCGGCAGCCGTCCAGCCATGGCCGCGCGAAGAGCCGCGCGGAGAGTCGCACGAAAGCCCGGAGGGCCACGAAAGCCCGGAGGGCCGCCCAAAAGCGCGGAGGGCCGCGAAAGGCCGCGCAAAAGGTGCGTGCGAAAAAGGCGGACGGTGAAAGGGAGCTGCGAACTCAGTGGTTCAGGGGGCTGACGGCGTGACCGAAAGCCCCCGCCTTGGATGCCTCGGGGCTCGACATGGCCCGTACGCTACCGGATGCGTGCCCCCAACTACAGTGGCCGTATGCGGTATGACCTGGTCATCTTCGACAACGACGGCGTCCTTGTGGACAGCGAGCCGATATCCAACCGGATTCTCGCCGGGCACCTGACGGAGGTGGGGCATCCGACGACGTACGAGGACTCGATCCGGGACTACATGGGCGCGGCGGTGCACCGGGTGCACGACGTGGTGTGGGAGCGGTCGGGGCGGCGGCTGCCCGAGGGGTTCGACGAGGAGCTGCACGCGCGGGTCTTCGCGGCCTTCGAGCGGGAGCTGGAGCCGGTGGCGGGGGCGGCCGGGGTGCTGGACCGGCTGGTGGCGGAGGGGGTGCCGTACTGCCTGGCGTCGTCGGGGAGCCATGAGCGGATCAGGGTGGCGCTGCGCAGGACGGGGCTGTACGAGCGGTTCGGGGAGGAGCGGATCTTCTCGTCGCAGGACGTGGGGCGGGGGAAGCCGGCGCCGGATCTGTTCCTGCACGCGGCGGCCGTGATGGGGGTGGCCCCCGAGCGGTGCGCGGTGGTCGAGGACAGTCCGTTGGGGGTGCGGGCGGCGGTCGCGGCGGGGATGGACGTGTACGCGTTCACGGCGATGACCCCGGCGGAGAAGGTGGCCGACGCGACGGCCCTGTTCGGTGCGATGGAAGGGCTGCCCGACCTGCTGCTGAGGTGAGCGGGAGCGGTCCGGGGAGCCGTCCGGCGCGGGTTGATCACAATTGTGACCCCCGCCACCTACTCATCCGTAGCTTCCGCGTTTACGCTGCTCGCTCATGGACGAAGCCGCGCAGAGCGCCCCCGGGGGGCCCGCCGCCCCCGTGAAGTACCGGCAGCCGGACGACCGGCTGCGGCACGGGCGGGCCGCGCTCGCGATCAGCTTCTTCGCGCAGGGCGCGCTGTTCGCGCTGCTGGTCACCCGGATTCCGGCGATCCAGGACCGGTACGGCATCAGCGACGGGCTGCTGCCGGTGTTCCTGGCGGCGGTGCCGATCCTCGCGGGCCTGGGCAGCGTGGCGACCGAGTACGTCGTGAAGCGGATCAGGCCGAGTGCGGTGCTGCGCTGGGTGCAGCCGGTGGTGGCCCTGGTCCTGCTGCTGCTCGGCGCGGGCGACCAGTTGTGGATGGCCGCGGTGACGCTGGCGCTGTTCGGGGTGTGCGTCGGCGGTCTGGACGCGTCGATGAACATGCTCGGGGTGAGCCTCCAGCACACCTACGGCCGCAGCATCATGCTCGGCTTCCACGCCTCGTACAGCCTGGGCGGGATCGTCGGGGCGTGTCTGGCGTGGTCGGGGGCGCACTGGCACATCTCGCTGGTGGCGCTGTACGGGCCGGTGGTGGCGCTGCTGATCCCGCTGACGCTGGTGGCGAGCCGCTGGTACGCCGACCAGGAGCAGCCGTCCGTCACCGAGCTGGCGGGCGAGAAGCAGGCCGTCGTGATGCGGCTGCTGATGCCGCTCTGTCTGGTGATGGCCTTCGCGTACATCGGTGACTCGACGGTCTCCAACTGGAGCGCGAAGTACCTCCAGGACACCTTGCACAGCTCGGAGCAGCTCTCCACCGTGCCGTACGCCGTCTACATGGTGACGACGCTGATCGGCCGTTCGGTGGGTGACTTCGGGGTGCGGCGGTACGGTGCCGCGCCCGTCGTCCGGCTGGGGACGGTGCTGGCGATGGCGGGCTTCGCGGTGGTGGCGGTGGCGCCGGGGGCGTGGGTGGGCATGCTGGGCTTCACGCTGCTGGGGCTCGGGCTGTGCGTGATCGTGCCGCAGACGTTCGCGGCGGCCGGGCGGATGTTCCCCGGTGCCTCGGACTCGGCCATCGCGCGGCTGAACATCTTCAACTACGTGGGTTTCCTGGTCGGCTCGCCGCTGGTGGGCGCGCTGGGCGATGTGTGGAGCTACCGCGGGGCGATGCTCGTGCCGATGGTGCTGGTGGGGGCCACGCTGTTGTACGCCAAGTCCTTCGAGGCCGGGCCCGCCGGGTACGGTGTCGGCCATGAGCGGCCGAGCACAGTTGATGTGGGATGAGCGGGTAACCAAGTACGACTTCGGTCCGGGCCACCCGATGGACCCGGTGCGGCTGTCGCTCACGCGCGGGTTGGTGCGGGCCTTCGGGCTCGACCGGGAGCTGTCGGTGGTGGCGGCGCCCGCGGCCGGCGACTCGACGCTGGCGCTGGTGCACCGGGCGGATTACGTGGCGGCGGTGCGGGCGGCGTCCGCCGATCCGGCCGCGGCGGATCTGTCGTACGGGCTCGGTACCGAGGACAATCCGGCGTTCGCGGGGATGCACGAGGCGTCCGCGCTGATCGCGGGGCAGTCGGTGGGCGCGGCCGAGGCGGTGTGGCAGGGCGATGTGCTGCACGCGGTGAACTTCGCGGGCGGGCTGCACCACGCGATGCCGGGCGCGGCGGCGGGTTTCTGCGTCTACAACGACGCGGCGCTCGCGGTGGCCCGGCTGCTGGAGCTGGGCGCGGAGCGGGTGGTGTACGTGGACGTGGACGTACACCACGGCGACGGTGTGCAGACGGCGTTCTGGGACGACCCGCGGGTGCTGACGATCTCGCTGCACGAGCATCCGCGGACGCTGTTCCCGCAGACGGGGTGGCCGGAGGAGACGGGCGGGCCGTCCGCGGAGGGCGGCGCGGTCAATGTGGCGCTTCCCGCGGGGACGGGTGACGCGGGCTGGCTGCGGGCCTTCCACGCGGTGGTGCCGGAGCTGGTGGCGGCGTTCCGGCCGCAGGTGGTCGTCTCGCAGCACGGCGCGGACACCCACTTCGAGGATCCGCTGGCGCATCTGGCGGTGTCGCTGGACGCGCAGCGGCTGGTCGCGGAGGCGTGTCACGCGCTGGCGCACGACCACGCGGAGGGCCGCTGGGTCGCGCTGGGCGGCGGGGGTTACGCGGTGGCCGATGTGGTGCCGCGTACGTGGACGCATCTGGTGGGGATCGCGGCGGGCGCGCCGGTGGCGCCGAAGACGCCGGTTCCCGAGGAGTGGCGGCACGAGGTCTACGCCCGGACCCGGCAGCAGGGGCCGCTGCGGATGACGGACGGCCGTGATCCGCACTGGGCGGACTTCGCCGACTCCGGTTACGACCCGGCGGACCGGCTCGACCAGGCCGTGATCGCCACCCGCCGCGCGGTCTTCCCGCTCCACGGCCTGCTGCCGTAGGGCCTGTCCGGCGGCACGCCGTAGCGCGTTGTCCCCTTTTCCGGCGAGCGTGGCGCTCCTTCTCCACGGAATCCCCCAATTTCGCACACGCCGTCACCGCGTTGTTCGGTAACCCGTTACAGCGGAGCGCGTACGCGTGTGGCGTAGGTCTTCTACGTCCGGAGCGCACTCGGCGCGGGTCACCCGCACGGGGTGTTTTTGGCGGTTTCGTACCCGGCGGGCGGAGGGAGTCGGGACGATCAAGGGGTGCTGAGTGTCGGCGCGCTGCGCGCGCATCTGGTGGCGGCCGGGCTGGCGGGACGGGTCTCGACCCCGAGGGAGAAAAGTCTGCACAGTTACCGGCTCTTCGCGGCGCGGGATCCGCGCCAGACGCTGGGGCTGGATCCGGAAGGGGAGTGGGGCACGGCGGAGTTGCTGCGGCTGATGGCCGACCGCTGCGGTGTGTCGCCGGACCCGGCGGACACCTCGGGGCAGGACACGATCGACCCGGACTGCACGGTGGCGGCGCTGGACGCCTTCGCCGAGCGCCTTGGCAGGGCGGCGCAGGATCGTATCCCCGTTCTGCTGGGGACGGGCCACCCTCATCGGCTGTTGGGCTTCTACGCCTCTTTGGCCGCCGCGCTGTCGGCGGCGGGATGTGTGATTCTCACCCCTGCGTACGGCGGCTACGTCGATATGCCGACACAGTTCGGGGTACGGCGTCACAATCTTTGGTACGTGGGAGGTGTCGCCGTGGTGCGCCCCGTGCCTGGTGCGGAGGGTTCGCAGGAGGGTGCGGGGGCGGGCGAACCGGGTGCTCATACGCACTCCCCGCTGCCCGTCAGAGCGGCCCTCGCGGCAGCCGCGGAGCAGGGCGGAGTGCTGCCGCGGCTGGTGGTCGGGGACCACGGATTCGTATGCGGGGCAGGGCAGTTGGGCATCGAGGCGATCGGTCTCGCCGACTCCGACGACCCCGCGGTGTTCGTCGCGGAAGCGGAGGGCAGGGTGTCGGTCGCGGTACCGCTGGACGACACCGTGCGGTCCGATTACTACCGGCCGCTTACCCGCTACGTACTCCATCGGGCGTGGCTGTCACAGTAATCAACTATTGGCAACTCCTCTTCCCCACTTGCATCATGCGCCCCTAATCTGAGGGGGAGCGCACTTGACTGTTGGAGTCGCCGGAGGGGAAGCCGGTGGCCGTCAGGTGCGGAAAGTTCAGGTGTGTCATGGCTTCAAGCGAAACCAGGCCTCTCAACGAGGTCGTGTTCCTTACCGTGGCCGAAGTTGCCGCGGTCATGCGCGTGTCCAAGATGACGGTGTACCGGCTGGTGCACAGCGGTCATCTGCCGGCGATCCGGGTGGGGAGGTCTTTCCGGGTTCCGGAGCAGGCCGTCCACGACTACCTGCGTGAGTCCTATGTGGGGGTGGGGGTGGGGGAATCTGCCTGATCTCGCCCGCCGAGGGCCGCTGACCGCCTGCGTGGGGCTCGGTTTATGCTCGTCCGCCTCGGGCGGGTAGGCTTGGCCGACGTAGGTCGTGTGGGCTCGGACGCCCCGCACCGAGTGAAAACGAAGCGAGGGTAGTCGTGGGCTCTGTCATCAAGAAGCGGCGTAAGCGTATGGCCAAGAAGAAGCACCGCAAGCTGCTGAAGCGGACGCGCGTTCAGCGTCGCAACAAGAAGTAAGCGGGCTCGACGCAGTACGCCGCTCTTCCTGCCCCCTCCACCGCCCGTAGGCGGTGGAGGGGGCAGTGGCGTTTTCCGGGGCAGGTGTGACGGAGGGGGCAGCGGCGTGACGTCGGCGGCCCGCACAGCGGGCCGTCACTGCGGCGCAACAACGAACGGGTACGGTGCGTACAACCCCGTAGGAAGGCGCTGAACCGTGGGCAAGGTGGTGCTCGTCACCGGAGTCGCGCGACCGATCGGCGGCCGTTTCGTCCGCCGCGTCCTGCGGGAGCCGGAGGTCGACCGGGTGATCGCGGTCGACGCCGTACCGCCCGAGCACGATCTGGGCGCCGCGGAGTTCGTCCGCGCCGACATCCGGCAGCCCATGATTGCCAAGGTCCTCGCGCAGACGTCGGTCGACACCGTCGTGCACCTGGACGTCAGCGCCACCACCACGATGGGCTCCGGCGGCCGGACGCAGGTCAAGGAGACCAACGTCATCGGCACGATGCAGCTCCTGGGCGCCTGCCAGAAGGCCCCGACCGTACGGCGCCTGGTCGTGAAGTCCACCACCAGCGTCTACGGCGCCGCGCCGCGCGACCCGGCCGTCTTCACCGAGACGATGCCCGCCAAGTCGCTGCCGAGCGGCGGCTTCGCGAAGGACGCCGTCGAGGTCGAGGGGTACGTACGGGGCTTCGCGCGCCGCCGCCCGGACGTCGCGGTCGCGGTGCTGCGGTTCGCGAACATCCTCGGCGCGCACGCCGACACTCCGCTCGCGGAGTTCTTCGCGCTGCCCGTGCTGCCCACCGTCCTCGGCTACGACCCCCGGTTGCAGTTCGTCCATGAGGACGACGTGAACGAGGTGCTGGTACTGGCCGCGCTCGACGCGCGGCGCGGGACGCTCAACAGCGGGACGTTCAACATCGCGGGCGACGGGGTGCTGCTGCTGTCGCAGACCGCGCGGCGGCTCGGCAAGCCGACCGTGCCGGTGCTGCTGCCCGCGGTCACCTGGATCGGACGGACGCTGAAGGCCGCGGGCGTCACCGACTTCTCGCGCGAACAGATTCGGCTGTTGACGCACGGCAGGGTGGTGGACACCCGGCAGATGCGTGAGACGCTCGGTTTCGTGCCGGCGTACACCACGGCCGAGACGTTCGCCGACTTCGCGCGCAGCCGCGGGCCCGGGCTGCTGCCGCCGGACCGGATGGCGCGCGCCGTCGACCGGCTCGCCGCGGCGGCGCTGGCGCCCGACGCCGCGGACGCCACCGACGCCGACCACGCGTGACCGCACCAGGCAGAAGGAGTCGAACCATGGCAGACGCCAAGGTGATCCCGTTCGGCGACGATTCGCGGGCGCGGCGTACGGGCTCGGGTTCCGGCTCGGGTCCGGGGTCCGGCTCGGGGTCCGGCCGGTCGCGCGGCGGCCGGTCCGCGGGCACCAGGAAGAAGGACGGCGCCGGGTCGTCCGGCGCGGGCGGGCCGGGCACGCAGCCGCTGGCGGCGGTGCCCGAGGTGCCGGAGACCCAGGAGACGGCCGAGGCGGGCTCAGACCCGGGCGGTACGGGCGCAGCGGTCCCCGCGCAGGCAAGCGGCGGCGGGACCGAAGCGGAATCCGCCACGGGGGCGCGTACGGGTTCCGGTTCCGGGTCCGCTTCAGGGTCCGCTTCCGGTTCCGCCGCGGGGGACGAGGGTCCGGGGCTGGCCGCCGCGCTCGGCGGGGTCGCCGACCGGCTGCTCGGCGGGGACTGGGAGCGGAAGGTCGCCTCCGGCCTGTCGTTCCTGCGGCGCCGGGTCACCGGCGAATACGAGGTCGACGAATTCGGCTACGACGCCGAGTTGACCGAGCAGGTGCTGATGTCGGTGCTGCGGCCGTTCTTCGACACGTACTTCCGGGTCGAGGTGAAGGGCATCGAGAACATCCCCGCCGAGGGCGGGGCGCTGGTGGTCTCCAACCACTCCGGGACGCTGCCGGTCGACGGCCTCATGACGCAGGTCGCCGTGCACGACCACCACCCGGCGGGACGGCACTTGCGGCTGCTCGCCGCCGACCTGGTCTTCATGCTGCCGGTGGTCAACGAATTCGCCCGCAAGGCCGGGCACACGCTGGCGTGCGCGGAGGACGCCGAGGTCCTGCTGGAGCGCGGGGAGGTCGTCGGGGTCATGCCCGAGGGCTTCAAGGGACTCGGCAAGCCGTTCTCGGAGCGCTACAAGCTCCAGCGGTTCGGGCGCGGCGGATTCGTCGCGACGGCGCTGAAGACGAAGGTGCCGATCATTCCGTGCTCGGTGGTCGGCGCCGAGGAGATCTATCCGATGGTCGGCAACTCCCGCACCCTCGCGCGCGTGCTCGGCGTCCCGTACTTCCCCCTCACCCCCACCTTCCCCTGGCTGGGGCCGCTCGGGCTCGTCCCCCTCCCCACCAAGTGGACGATCCAGTTCGGCGAGCCCATCCTCACCGACGCCTACCCGCCCGAGGCGGCGGAGGACCCCATGCTCGTCTTCAACCTGACCGACCAGGTCCGCGAGACTATCCAGCACACCCTCTACAAGCTGCTGGTGGACAGGCGGTCCGTCTTCTTCTGAGGGCGGCCCCGCCACGCGTCGGGCGGTGTTCTTCTGAACGTGAAAGGGCGGCCGGTTCTCCTCGCGGGGAGCCGGCCGCCCTTGGGTGTGCGGTGGTGCTAGTCGTTCGAGTCGTCCACGCCGAGGCCGAGGCCGGGGAGGAGGCCGGGCAGGAGCGGGGGGAGGGTGACGGAGTGGGGCGGGGTGGCGGAGGCGGACGGGGTGTCCGTGGCGCCGTTGCCGCTGCCGGGAGTGCTGTTCGGCGGGGGCGGGAGCAGCGGGCCGCCGATCAGGCCCTCGTGCTGCGGGGTGGTGGGCGACGCCGACGGGTTGCCGCTCGGCGCCTGCCCGGACTTGCTGTCCCCGGACGCGGGCGCGGACGGCGTGCCGGAGCCGGAGCCCGTACCGCTGCCCGTACCGTCGTCGCTTCCGCCGCCGGAACGCCGGTGGCCCCGGGAGCCGGAGGAACTGTCGTCCTTCGGCTTGGGGAGCACGGATTCGAGCGGCTTGACGTCATCGTCTATGGCGGCGAAGACCGACGAGACCTGGTCGGAGACATCGGTGAGCTGGCTGGGCAGCTTGCCCCGCATCTCGGTCCAGCTCTGCCGGTGCGACGCGGCGAAGGTGTTGAGCAGCGCCATCGGCTGGAGCGAGCCGTCCTTCGCGTACGCCTGGGTGAGCAGCCGGTGTCCCTCGGCCGCCTCCTGCCGCATGCCGGACAGCGCCTTGCGCACATCGCCGACGGACTCGTCGTCGAGCTGTCCGCCGCGCTGCCGGTCCATGAGCCGCCGGGCCTCCTGCATGCGCGTGGAGGCCATGTCGAGGTAGACCTTGCCGCGGGAGGCGTCACTGCCCGCCATGTCGAGCTTCAGGTCCTCCATGCCCCGCTTGAGGCCGTAGAGGGTGTCACCTGGCAGCGCGTTCGTACTGGCCGCCGCGACTCCGCCGAAGGCACCGGCGGCGACGCCGACGGACAGGCCGCCGACCGCGAGCCGCCGGGACAGCCGGGAGCGCGGGGTGAGCTTGCGCAGCCGGTGGGCCCCGTGTCCGCCGGTGCCCTCCGAGCGCTGCTCGGGAACCCGGCCGGTGACCTCGAAACTGCCGTCGGCGATGGCCTGTTCCATCGCGGCGATGAGCTGCGCGCGCTGGACGGTCTTCTTCTCGGCGTCCAGTACGGGCGCCGGCCGGTCGCCGATGGCCGCGGCGAGCGACAGCAGCGAGTCCTGTTCGGGATCCGCGTGCCGGGCCGCGGCATGGCTGCCGTGCTGCCCGCTCGCCGGTCCGGCACCGCCGCCACCGCGCTCGCCGGTGGTCTCGTCGAGGACAGCAGCGTCCTCAAGGGCCTGGGCGAAGGCGTTCGCCCGGCGGTGTGCCGTTGCCTGTCCGATCACGGGCGGCACCTCCTCTCGTCATCCACACTCGACTCCCCATGCCGCCCGGAAGGTTGCGTTCCCGGCTGCCGTCCACCCGATCGAGTGAACAGCAACAGGCAGCGCGCGGCACAGATATGTCTGCATGTGATGCAACGAGTGCCGGGCCAGTTGGGTTACGCAGGTCTGATGATCGGGTCGGCTCTGATGATCGGACTGATAGGCCGAATGACGGCCTGCCGGGGTACGGGACAACGCGGACTCACCGGGCGTCTTCCGGTAGCAGCCTGGCCAGGGTGCGGACCGCCCGGTACTGGAGGGTCTTGATCGCCCCCTCGTTCTTGCCCATGATGCGGGCGGTCTCGGCCACCGAGAGACCTTGGAGAAACCGCAGCGTCACGCACTCCTGCTGCTGCGGATTGAGCTTGCGCACGGCCTGGAGCAGCGCCTCGTTCGACAGCGACTCCAGAACGGAGTCCTCGGGGCTGCGCTCGACCTCGTTCGCGTCGAGCATTTCACCGGTGGTCACTTCCAACCGGAACCGGCTCGATTTGAAGTGGTCGGCGACCAGATTGCGGGCGATCGTGACCAGCCACGCGCCGAAGTCACGGCCCTGCCAGGTGAAGGTACCGATTCTGCGCAGGGCGCGCAGGAACGTCTCACTCGTCAGATCCTCGGCCGTGGCTTTGCTGCCGACGCGGTAATAGATGTAGCGGTAGACGGTGTCGGAGTAGTGGTCGTAGAGCCGTCCGAAGGCTTCGGTCTCGCCTTCCTGGGCCCTTTCGACCAGGTCCATCATCCGGCCGCTGTCGGTGTCGGAGGCCGGGCGGCGGGCGGTGGTCGTGGCGGTCGACTGACCGCCGCCGGAGCCGTTGCCCGCGCCGGTGGTGCTGGTGGAGCTGCTGCGGGTGCGTCTGCCTGCGGCTGTGCTGACTTCGGCCAGCGCGTAAGCGTGGCCGGGGACGGTGGGACCGGACGTGGCGAAGGCGGGCACGGCGTACGTGGGGACTGTGCGCATCAGGCGGTCAACCACCAGTGCGCGCAACGCAGCCAGGCCAGAGGTGTCAACCCCGTCGTGTGGGTACACGGGACTCCCAGAGGCAGAACTTCCATCACGTGCAGTACGGGACCGTTCACTCGTCGTGGCGACGTGTGGGTACCGGAATGCGTCTGAGGAGAATAACGCTTCGTACAGGCGACGCTACACCGAGTTGCTCAAATCGCCGTTTCCGCCACTTCCTAAGCGGAATGGTGATCGAGCAATTATCGAACAGGCGCCCTTAGTTGACCACTTCTGCTCGTGAAATGGTCGCGGAGAGAGCGTGTTGTGGTCGTGTTCACGCGTGTCGCTCCCGCCACTTCGGACGCCCCGCGGCGCGGCGGATCCGCGGCGTCACGGGGGTCACAGGCGTCCCGTGACGGCTGCGTCAGGAGTGCCGGCGGCGGCTGATCGCGACGGCGGCCAGGGCGCCGCCCGCCACCGCGCCCATCCCGGCCGCGGCGGGGATGCCGATCTTGGCGGCCTTGCGCCCGGTGCGGTAGTCGCGCAGCCGCCAGCCCTCGGCGCGGGCGTGCTTGCGCAGCCTGCTGTCGGGGTTGATGGCGTAGGGGTGGCCGACCAGGGACAGTATCGGGATGTCGTTGGAGGAGTCGCTGTACGCGGCGCACAGCGACAGGTCCAGGTCCTCGGCGGCGGCCAGGGCGCGTACGGCCTCGGCTTTCGCGGGTCCGTGCAGCGGCTCGCCGACCAGGTGCCCGGTGTAGACGCCGTCGATCGACTCGGCGACCGTGCCGAGCGCGCCGGTCAGGCCGAGGCGGCGGGCGATGATCGTGGCGGTCTCGACGGGTGCGGCGGTCACCAGCCAGACGCGCTGCCCGGCGTCCAGGTGGGCCTGGGCGAGCGCGCGGGTGCCGGGCCAGATCTTGCCCGCCATGTACTCGTCGTAGATCTCCTCGCCGATGGACATCAGTTCCTCGACGCGGTGCCCCTTGATGATGGACAGCGCGCTCTCGCGCACGTCCCGCATGTGCTCGGGGTCCTCGTTGCCCGCCATGCGGAAGTACGTCTGCTGCCAGGCGAAGCGCAGCAGGTCGCGGGTGTCGAAGAACTTCCGCTTGTACAGGCCGCGGCCGAAGTGGAATATCGCGGCGCCCTGCATCACGGTGTTGTCGAGGTCGAAGAAGGCCGCCGCGCGGGGCTGGTCGTGCGCCGGGAACTCAGGTTCGGCGGGCTCGTCCGGCTTCCCCGTCCTGGCGGATTTCGCGGACGCCGCGGATCTCGCGGACGTGACGGTTTCCTCCGGCCCGGCGGAAACCGCGTCCCGCGGCCGGGTCTTGGTGGCCAGGGCGGTCTCCGCGGCCAGTGCCGCGGCCTCGCCTGCCAGCACACTGCGCTCGGTGCCGGCCTGCCTACGGGGGGTGAGCCATCTGCGTGCGGCCATACCGCGAGCATAACCACCCGGCGCGTCAAGCCCTGTTCGCGCACGATGCGGGGGCGTGAACGCCACACGACCGGACAGTGACCGGCTGCGGGTCCCGGCCGGGTCAGCCCGCGGTGAGCGCCGCGCGCAGCCGCTTCTCGTCCACGCGCCAGAACGTGTGCTGCTCGCCGTCGATGAGGACGACGGGGATCTGCTCCCAGTACCGCGCGTACAGCGCCTCGTCCCGGGTGATGTCCCGTTCCTCCACGGCCGCGCCGGTCTCGCCCGCCACCTTCTCGATCACGGTGCGCGCGTCGTCGCACAGGTGGCAGCCGGGCTTGCCGATGAGCGTGACCGTGCGCACGGCCGCCGCGGTGTCGTCGTTCGTCATACGGGCCATTGTGCGCCGGACGGTCCGGGCGCCCGTACGACGGGTTCGCGTACGGGGAACGGGCTCTCGTGCGAGGAACAGGCGCCCGTACGGCGCCGGGTCGCACCACCTGTCACCCGTGACCCTCCGTGCGGCCGTACTGCACCTGTGTCACAGGCGATATGCGGGCGTTACTCGCACTCGCGCACATTCGATTACGATCGAGGTCGTTTTGTACGGCCGGGGGCGATGCGTGAGGAGTGTGACCGCGTGCTCTCGGCTCCGAGCCAGGCTTCGGCGTACGGCTTTGCCGTGGTCGACGTCGAGGCGACCGGTTCGTCGTCGCGGCGGCACCGGGTGGTGGAGCTGGCGGTCGTGCTGCTGGACAAGGACCTGACTCCGCAGGGCGAGTTCACGACGCTCGTCGATCCGCACGGTCCGGTCGGCCCGACGCACATCCACGGCATCGAGGGCGGCGACCTCGGCGGGGCGCCCTCGTTCGACGGCATCGCGGCCCGGCTGCTGAGCCTGCTGCGCGGCCGGGTGCTCGTGGGGCACAACGTGGGGTGCGACCGCTCGTTCCTGGCCGCCGAGTACGCCCGCGTCGGGGTGCGGCTGCCGTCTATACCAGAACTTTGCACGATGCGGATGGCCGCCGCCCGCTTGCCCGCTCCGCACGGACTGTCACTGCGCGACTGCGCTGCGGCAGCGGGCGTCACGGAGTGGCACGCGCACACCGCGCTGGGTGACGCCCGTGCGACGGCTGAGCTGTTCTCGCACTACGTTCGGGGTGCGGAATCGGTCGAATTTGCGGAATCCGCCGTTCTGGACGAGCGGCTGGCGCAGGCCGCCGCGGTGGAATGGCCGCAGGCCACTGGCCTACCGGGGGTCGTTGACGCACTCTGGAAGCGCCGCAGCAACGATTCCGCACGGCGAATGGTGCCCAATGTCCGTAATGGGAGCGCGTGATGCCGGTCACGTCCGCCGGGCAAATCGGACACCATCTTTGTGCACGCGTTCACAAAGACATAGCCTGCTGTCCACGGGGCGGCCCCAAAGACCGTGGTCGTCTTCAGCCCAGCTCTACCCGCAGGAGCACCGTGGCAACTGGCCGATCTCACCGACCGGCGACCCGCAGCCGAGGGATTCCCGAGGCCACCGTCGCCAGACTTCCGCTGTACCTGCGGGCACTGACAGCACTCTCCGAGCGCTCGGTGCCCACCGTGTCGTCGGAGGAACTCGCCGCCGCCGCCGGGGTCAACTCGGCCAAGCTGCGCAAGGACTTCTCCTACCTCGGCTCCTACGGGACCCGTGGCGTGGGCTACGACGTCGAGTACCTCGTCTACCAGATCAGCCGTGAGCTGGGCCTCACGCAGGACTGGCCGGTCGTCATCGTCGGTATCGGCAACCTCGGCGCCGCGCTCGCCAACTACGGCGGGTTCGCCTCCCGCGGCTTCCGGGTCGCCGCGCTGCTGGACGCCGACCCCGCCCTCGCGGGCCGTCTGGTCGCCGGGCTCCCGGTCCGCCACATCGACGAGCTGGAGTCGATCGTCGACGACAACCAGGTGTCGATCGGCGTCATCGCCACGCCCGCCGGCGCCGCCCAGGAGGTCACCGACCGCCTCGTGGCCGCCGGTGTGACCTCGATCCTCAACTTCGCGCCGACCGTGCTGACCGTTCCGGACGGCGTCGACGTACGCAAGGTCGACCTCTCCATCGAGCTGCAGATCCTCGCCTTCCACGAGCAGCGCAAGGCGGGCGAGGACCGCCAGGACCCGGACGGTGACGTACCCGCCGTGATGCCCGCATGAGTGTTCTCGTCGTCGGACTCAGCCACCGCAGCGCACCCGTGAGCGTCCTGGAAAGGGCCGCGCTCACCGGGGACGCCCGCGCCAAGCTGCTCCAGGACGCGCTCGCCGCGGAGCCCGCGGCCGAGGCGGTGGTGCTCTCGACGTGCAACCGCATCGAGCTGTACGCGGACGTCGACAAGTTCCACGCCGGGGTCGCCGAACTGTCCACGCTCCTCGCCCAGCACAGCGGCGTCGGCCTCGAAGAGCTGACCCCGCACCTGTACGTGCACTACGAGGACCGGGCCGTCCACCACCTGCTCTCCGTGGCCTGCGGGCTGGACTCCATGGTCGTCGGCGAGGGCCAGATCCTCGGCCAGATCAAGGACGCGCTGGCCGCGGGGCAGGAGCTGCACACCGCGGGGCGGCTGCTCAACGACCTGTTCCAGCAGGCCCTGCGGGTCGGCAAGCGCGCCCACTCCGAGACCGGGATAGACCGGGCGGGCCAGTCCCTGGTCACCTTCGGCCTGGACCAGCTCGCCGTGACGACGGGACCGCTCGCCGGCCGCCGCGCCCTCGTCGTCGGCGCGGGCTCCATGTCCTCCCTGGCCGCCGCCACGCTCGCGCGCGCGGGCGTGCGCGAGCTGGCCATCGCCAACCGCACGGTCGACCGGGCCGAGCGCCTCGCGGCGACCCTGGCCTCCGACAACGGCGCCCTCGACAGCCGCGCGATCACCATGTCCGAGGTGTCCGCCGCGCTGCGCACCGCCGACGTCGTGGTGTCCTGCACCGGCGCGACCGGCCTGGTGCTGAGCGCGGACGACCTGCGCGCCGCCCTCGCCGAGCGCCCGGCGGGCACCGACCTCGCCGTGCTTGACCTCGCCATGCCGCGCGACATCGACTCGGCCGCGCACGCCCTGCTCGGCGTGCACCTGGTCGACATAGAGTCGCTGGCCGCCGCGTCCGCCGACGCGCCCATGGCCGCCGACGTCGACGCCGTGCGCGCCATCGTCTCCGAAGAGGTCGCCGCCTTCGGCGCGGCTCAGCGTGCCGCTCGCATCACGCCCACCGTGGTGGCGCTGCGCGCCATGGCCGCCGACGTCGTGGCGGGTGAACTTTCCCGCCTCGAAGGTAGGCTGCCCGATCTGGACGACAAGCAGCGCGCCGAGATCACCCAGACGGTGCGCCGCGTCGTCGACAAGCTCCTGCACGCGCCCACCGTGCGGGTCAAGCAGCTCGCGGGCGAACCGGGCGGCGCGGGCTACGCCGACGCCCTGCGCGAGCTCTTCGACCTCGACCCGCAGGCCGTAGCCGCCGTCCGCTCCGCGCCGACCCGCACCACCCTGGGCGTCCCAGAACCGAATCGAGGCCGCTGAATGAACGAGACGGGTGCCCCGCACGAGCCCGGGGCTGTGTCTGATCTGAGGCTGCCGCCGGGTGGGCGCGAGGTGCCGGACGCGGCTGGACGTGCCCCGCAGGGGCGCGGGGAACTGCGCGGCCGGCCGGTGACGGCCGGTGGTCCGGGAACAACCGGTGGTGCCCCGCCGGACCCGGCGCAGACGAGCGGCGCCGCCGCGGCTGAGGCCGCGGCGCCCCGCGCCCCCGAGGGGGCACCCGCCGTGCGCGAGGAAGCCGTCGAGGGGGCACCCTCCTCGCACGGGGCGCAGCCCCTTCGGCTGGGGACCCGGCGGAGCAAGCTGGCGATGGCGCAGTCGGGCATGGTCGCCGCCCAGGTGACGGAACTGACCGGCCGCCCGGTCGAGTTGGTCGAGATCACCACGTACGGCGACGTCTCGCGCGAGAATCTGGCCCAGATCGGCGGCACCGGCGTCTTCGTGTCGGCCCTGAGGGACGCCCTCCTGGCCGGCGAGATCGACTTCGCGGTGCACAGCCTCAAAGACCTGCCCACCGCGGCGGCGGACGGCCTGACGCTCGCGGCGATCCCGGTACGGGAGGACCCGCGGGACGCACTCGTGGCCCGCGACGGCCTGACGTTCGAGACGCTGCCCGACGGAGCGCGGGTCGGCACGGGCTCCCCGCGACGGATGGCGCAGCTCAACGCGTGGGCACGGTCACACGGCAGGGCCGTGGAGACGGTGCCGATCCGTGGCAATGTTGACACCCGCATCGGGTACGTTACTTCCGGCACGCTCGACGCGGTCGTACTGGCCGCCGCCGGGCTGAACCGTATCGGCAGGCTCGCGGAGGCGAGCGAGCTGATCGCTGCCGACGCCGTACTGCCCGCTCCCGGCCAGGGAGCGTTGGCGGTCGAATGCGCCGCCTCCAACCAGGAGTTGGCCGCACAGCTCGCCGAGCTCGACGACCCGTTCACCCGGGTCGCCGTGACCGCCGAGCGATCCCTGCTCGCCGCCCTCGAAGCCGGCTGCTCCGCCCCTGTGGGCGCGCTCGCCGACCTCGTGGCCGACGGGCAGACTACCGAGCTGCGCCTGCGCGGTGTCGTCGGCACGACCGACGGCGCCTCACTGGTGCAGATGTCCATCACCGGCCCCGTACCGGCGTCCGACGACGAAGCGCGTGCCCTCGGGCGCGAGTTGGCCGTCGAGATGCTCGCCAAGGGTGCGGCCGGTCTTATGGGGGAGCGCGCACTTTGAACCCCGCCGCCGTCGCTGCAACGACGAACACCGCCGGGACCGCCGGTTCCAACCGACCTTCTTCCGGCCACGTCACCTTCCTCGGTGCCGGGCCCGGAGACCCCGGGCTGCTGACCTTGCGCGCTGTGGAGGCGCTGGCCCGTGCCGACCTGCTGGTCGGCGACGCGCCGGTGCTCGACGTGGTCCGCACGCACGCCCGCGCGGACGTGGGCACGGCCCAACCCGCCGCAGACGGCGAGGTGTTGGACATCTCCGCTGTCTCGGCTGCTGCCACCCAGCTTGTCATGGCGTCCGCGCGGACCGGAAAGCGGGTCGTCCGTGCGGTCGCGGGCGACCCCGGCCTCGACTCGTCCGCGGCCGAGGAGATGCTGGCCTGTGCCCACGCGGGCATCCCCTTCGAGGTCGTGCCCGGCGTGGCCGCCGCCGTCGGCGTACCCGCCTACGCGGGCGTGCACTTGAGCAGTGACGTGCGCTTCGTGGACGCGGCCACCGCCGGCGACCGCTGTTGGAACGAGGTGGGCGCGAGCGACGCGACGCTGGTGGTCTCCACCACGCTCCAGACCGTCGCGATCGCCACCGCGGAACTCATCGCCGCCGGACGCAAGCCCGACACCCCGCTGTCGGTGACCGTCGCCGGGACCACCACCCGGCAGCGCACCTGGACCGCGACGCTGGCCACCATCGCCGCGGAGCTGAAGGCGACCAAGGCGTTGCCGACGCCCGAGGGACCGATCGCCGCGATAGCCGTCGTCGGCGAACGCACCGCCCAGCGCCAGCACTTGTCGTGGTTCGAGACCAAGCCGCTGTTCGGCTGGCGGGTCCTGGTGCCGCGCACGAAGGAGCAGGCGGCGTCGCTGTCCGACCAACTCCGCTCGTACGGCGCCGTGCCGCACGAGGTGCCGACCATCGCGGTCGAACCGCCGCGCACCCCGCAGCAGATGGAGCGGGCCGTCAAGGGCCTGGTGACCGGACGCTACGAGTGGATCGCCTTCACGTCGGTGAACGCCGTCAAGGCGGTGCGCGAGAAGTTCGAGGAGTACGGGCTCGACGCGCGGGCCTTCGCCGGTATCAAGGTCGCCGCGGTCGGCGAGCAGACCGCCCAGTCGCTGGTGGAGTTCGGCGTCAAGCCGGACCTGGTGCCCAGCGGCGAGCAGTCCGCGGCCGGGCTGCTGGAGGACTGGCCGCCGTACGACCCGGTCTTCGACCCGATCGACCGCGTCTTCCTGCCGCGCGCCGACATCGCCACCGAGACGCTGGTGGCCGGACTGGTCGAGCTGGGCTGGGAGGTGGACGACGTGACGGCCTACCGGACCGTGCGCGCCTCGCCGCCGCCCGCCGACACCCGTGAGGCCATCAAGGGCGGCGGATTCGACGCGGTGCTGTTCACCTCGTCCTCGACCGTGCGCAATCTCGTCGGCATCGCGGGCAAGCCGCACAATGTCACCGTGATCGCCTGCATCGGGCCCGCCACCGCCAAGACGGCGGAGGAGCACGGGCTGCGGGTGGACGTCATGTCGCCCGAGCCGTCCGTGCTCGCTCTCGCGCAGGCCCTCGCCGACTTCGGTACGGCCCGCCGGGTCGCGGCCGAGGAGGCGGGCGACCCGGTGACCCGTCCCAGCGAGCGCCGTCCCGGCTCGCGCAGAAGGGCCCGCGTCTAGGGCCCGGATCTGAGGCCCGGATCTGAGGCCCGCGTCCAGGGCCCGGACCCAGGGCCCGGACCCAGGGCCCGCGTCGAGGACCTGGTGGGCCGCACGGGCCCACGACTACTGCAGCGCCGGGGGCAGTTGCTCCCGGTGGACGACGCCCAGGCGCTGCGTGGCGCGGGTGAGCGCCACATACAGGTCGCTCGATCCGAACCGGGCGGGCTCCACGACCAGCACATGGTCGAACTCCAGGCCCTTGGCCTGGCGCGGGGCCAGCAGCACCAACGGCCGGGTCAGGTCGGGCGCTTCGCCCGCCGTGACACCGTCCAGCGCGGCGGCGATCTCCTCGTGCAGCTCGCGCGGCGCGATCACCGCCAGGCGGCCCTGCCCCGGCAGCGGCGTCAGCTCCGCGGCGGCCTTGGCGACCGTCCCCGCCAGGTCCCCGCCCGCGTCCCGCGTCCACGGCCGCTCGCCGGTCGACCGCACCGACACCGGCAGGACGTACCGCGGGTCCTGCGCCCGTACGACCCTGGCCGCCAGCTCCATGATCTCGGCGGGCGTACGGTAGTTGACCTTCAACGTGACGTGCTCGAAGCGGTCCCCGACGTACGGCCGCAGGATGTTCTCCCACGAGCCGACGCCCGCCGCCTCCGACGTCTGCGCCGGGTCGCCGACCAGCGTCAGCGAACGCGTCGGGGTGCGGCGCATCAGCAGCCGCCACCCCATCGGCGACAGGTCCTGCGCCTCGTCCACGATGATGTGCCCGAACGCCCAGGTGCGGTCGGCGGCGGCGCGTTCGGCCGCGCTGCGGTGGTCGTCCTCCTCGTGCCGCTCCGCCATCCGCTCGGCGTCGATGATGTCGTGCGCGGCCAGGACCTCGGACTCCTCGTCCTCGAACTCGTACGACTCCGAGCCCCGCGACAGCTCCAGCACGCCCTGCGCGTAGGCGATCCGCTCCTGCCGTACGGCCTCCTCGGCCGCCAGCCGGGCGCTGTCGTCCACGCCGAGGAGTTCGGCGGCCTCGTCCAGCAGGGGGACGTCCGCTGGCGTCCACGGGGCGTCGAGCGGGTTGTCGGGGCGCGGGCGCCGGATCGCGTCGGCGTCCTCGGCGGGCAGGTACACCGGCGCGGCCAGATAGTCGGCCAGGAACGCCTCGGGGGTCAGCGGCGGCCACAACTCGTCGACGGCGGCGTGGACCTCCTTGCTCGCCGCGATGGCCCGGCCGAGCAGCGCGATGTCGTCGGGCCCGAGGAAGTTGGGCCCGCCGTACGGGTCGGCGCCGATCCGCTCGGCGAGCTGCGCGGTCAGCGCGTCGATCACGCGGAAGACGAAGTGCGGGCGGCCGAGGTTGTGCGGCAGCAGGGTGTCGCGGGCCGCCTGCCGGGCCTCGTACGCGATCTCCCAGTCGAGGATGAGGTCGCCGTCGTCGTGCCGGATGATCAACGGGGCGCCGGGCTCGGGCAGTTGCTGCCGGTCGCGGACGGCCGTCGCCAGCGCCTCGGCCATCTCCTCGCCGCCCTTGACGGCGGCGGCGCGCGGCGTGTCGGTGCCGGTGGCGTGGACGCCGGGGAAGAGTTCGGCCTGGGTGGCGAGCAGGACGCCGGTCTCGCCGAGCGCGGGCAGCACCTCTTCGATGTAGCGCAGGAACGCCGGGTTGGGGCCGACGATCAACACCGCGCGCTTGGAGAGCAGTTCGCGCTGCTCGTACAGCAGGAACGCGGCCCGGTGCAGGGCGACGGCGGTCTTGCCGGTGCCGGGGCCGCCCTCCACGACCAGGACGCCCCGGTGCGGGGCGCGGATGATGGTGTCCTGCTCGGCCTGGATGGTCCGCACGATGTCGCCCATCCGGCCGGTGCGCGCGGAGTTGAGCGCCGCGAGCAGCACGCTGTCGCCGTTGGGGTCCTCGAAGCCGGTGCGTTCGCCGTCGGCCAGGTCCAGGATCTCGTCGTGCAGCTCGGTGACGGTGCGGCCCTCGCTGGCGATGTGGCGGCGGCGCCGCAGGCCCATCGGGGTGTGCCCGGTGGCGAGGTAGAAGGGGCGGGCGACGGGCGCGCGCCAGTCGATGAGCAGCGGCGTACGGTCGGCGTCGTCCTCGCGGATGCCGATCCGGCCGATGTGGTGCGTGGCACCGTCGGAGCGGTCGACGCGGCCGAAGCACAGCGAACCGTCGACCGCGTTCAGCGCCGCGAGCAGGCCGGAGCGCTCCGCGACCCGGATGTCGCGTTCGAGCCGCGCCTGGAGGCCGGTGCCGACCGGCGTCAGCGCGTCCTCGACGCCCTGCGCCGCGACACCGCGCAGCGCGTCGACCCGCGCGTGGACGCGGTCGATGAATTCCTGCTCTTCCCGCAATTCGACGCTTTCCCGATTTGACAAAACGGCTCCCCGTCGGATATGGTTCTTCTTGTTGGCCCCGTGATCGGGGCCTTTCCCATGTGCGCTGAATGCGCGCAGAAGAAACCAATATACGCGTGGCGATCCCCGGTCGGCAATTGCCCACCGGGGATTTCTCGTGCCCCGCGGCCCGTACCCGGTCGTCCTCTGCTCGCCCGGCGCGGGCGACCCGCGCTCGATGGGCACCAAGCTCTACGACGACCTCGCCTCGCGCGGCTACGACCGCCCCTCGCACCGCTGCCCGGAGGCGCGCTTCTTCTCCGGGTGAGCCCGGCCCGCATCGGCAAGGCGCATGCACCAGGTTGCGACACCCCCTGGGCCGCGACACCGATGGCCCGTCGGCAACGCCCGAATTTCCGGTGGCCGCCTTTCCGCGGATACGGCGGCGGCCGACGAATTGCGCGGCGCGGAAGCGAACGGATCTTCTTCTCCTCCGCATTGCCGCGGGCCTTTGCGGAGCCGACTGGGCGTCGGGAAAAGCACACCGGGAGCGGGCGTACCGTGGGAGAGAGCCCTCGATCGTGAGGGTGCCTCGATCTCCACGGGTTCGGACCCACGGGAAGGCGGCGCAGCCATGAGCAGCCAATACGGCGAGTTTCCGGGCGCGCGCCCGCGACGTCTGCGGACGACCCCGGCGATGCGCCGCATGGTCGCCGAGACCCGGCTGTCCCCGGCGGAGCTGATCCTGCCGATGTTCGTCCGCGAGGGCATCAGCGCGCCGCAGGAGATCTCCTCCATGCCCGGCGTCGTCCAGCACACCCGCGACTCGCTGCGCAAGGCGGCGGCGGAAGCGGCGGCGGCCGGGGTCGGCGGCATCATGCTCTTCGGGGTGCCCGAGGTGAAGGACGCGGTCGGCAGCCAGGGCACCGAGCCCGACGGCATACTCCAACTCGGCATCCGCGACGTCGTGTCCGAGGTCGGCGACGCGCTCGTGGTGATGTCCGACCTGTGTCTGGACGAGTACACCGACCACGGTCACTGCGGCGTGCTCGACGCCGAGGGCCGCGTCGACAACGACGCCACGCTGGAGCGCTACGCCGAGATGGCCCAGGTCCAGGCCGACGCGGGCGTCCACGTGGTCGGCCCCTCCGGCATGATGGACGGTCAGGTCGGCGTCGTACGCGACGCGTTGGACGAGATCGGCAAGCAGGACGTGGCGATCCTCGCGTACACCGCGAAGTACGCCTCCGCCTTCTACGGCCCCTTCCGCGAGGCCGTCAACTCCTCGCTCAAGGGCGACCGCAAGACGTATCAGCAGGACCCGGCCAACCTCCGTGAGGCGATGCGCGAGCTGGCGCTGGACCTGGAGGAGGGCGCCGACATGGTGATGGTCAAGCCCGCCCTGCCCTACCTGGACGTGCTGCGCCGCGTCGCCGACGAGGTGAACGTGCCCGTCGCCGCGTATCAGATCTCCGGTGAGTACGCGATGGTCGAGGCCGCCGCCGCGAACGGCTGGATCGACCGCGACCGCGCGATCATGGAGACGCTGACGTCCATCCGCCGGGCGGGCGCGAACATGATCCTCACGTACTGGGCGACCGAGGCCGCCCAGCGGCTCTAGGGCCGGACAGGCCCTAGAGCCCGACCGCCCGCTGGTGCTACCCGGCGGGTGGTTTCGAGTCGGCCCCGGTTGTCGGCGCGGGGACCGGCTTGGCCGGTTTGGCCGGCTTCTTGGGTAGCAGCCAGTTCTTCAGCGCCTTGGCCAGCGGCGTCTCCACGTATGTGTGGACGAGCCAGGCCGCCAGCAGCATCACGGCGACCAGCGCCGGAACCAGGATGCGGGCCGGGAGCACCCCGTGCGTGTGCCGGATGATCTCCCACCCGATGTCTTCGTGCAGCAGATACAACGGATACGTCATCGCACCGGCGACCGTCAGCCAGCGCCAGTTGAAGAAGTTCAGCTTCCCGAGCGCGGCGCCCAGGACGAGACCGTAGAAGATGCTCACGACGGCCAGCGACCACCACCACGACAGATTGGTGTGTGTGGACGCCTCGGCGCTGGCCACCAGATCCGTGAGCTGGTTCTGTGCCATCAGCCAGGACGCCCCCAGCAGCAGCCACAGTATGGGCGTGGGCCCCACCCGGTGCATCAGGTAGATCACGATGCCGCTGACGAAGAAGGCCGCGTACTGGGGAACGATCATCAACTGCAGCAGATCGATCCCCGACTGCGGCGCGATTCCGGCCAGCAACAGCCAGGCGATGCAGAAGGTGACCACTCGCCTGTAGGTCAGCCCCATCATCGCCACGACCATGAACAGCAGGTAGAACCGCAGCTCCACCCAGAGCGACCAGTACACGCCGTCCACGTCCTGCGCGCCCAGCAGCTCCTGGAACATCGTGACATTCGTCAGCACGTCGCTCGCGGCAAGGGTCGTTCCCCCCGGCCGCGTCACCAGCACCGTCGTGGTCACCGCGATGGCGAACCAGTACGCCGGATAGAGCCGGACGAACCGCGACACGGCGAACTGCTTCGGCGTCCGCCCCCAGCACGACATGCAGATGACGAACCCGCTGATCAGGAAGAACAGCTCGACGCCCAGCCATCCGTACCCGGCCACCTCGTGGACGCCGGGGAAGACCGCGCGCGAGGACTTCCCCCACGGGGACTCGAACCAGTCGTCGAAGCCCATGTAGTGGTAGGCCACCACCATGAGCGCGGCTATCAGCCGCAGACCGTCCAGCACGTACAGCCGCTTCTTCGGCTGCGGTGCCGCGCTCCCGGCCTTGCCTCCGGCGGCGGGCTCAGGGACCGGTGCGAGGTCGGGCAGCGGCGCGGAGCCGGTGGGGGCGGCATCTCCGCGAACAACGGTGCTCATAGGTGGGGTGTCCTAGAGGTGAACTGAGGCGAATTGGGGATTCCGCCCACCTTACCCCCGGGTAATTTTTAGGAATGTCCTAAAGAAGTGGCGTTTTATCGGTCATATCGGAACCCGGCGCCGCCGTGGCGGTGGCGGTGGCGGTCGCGGCGAAGGTGGCGAAGGCCGCCCATGCGGCCGGGGTGAACGTGAGGCTCGGACCCAGGGGGTCCTTGGAGTCCCGCACGTGCACGGCGGCCGGGTGAGCCGCGACCTCGATGCACTCGCCACCCTGCTCGCTGCTGTAGCTGGACTTACGCCACGCGTAGGCGATCTCGACGCAGTTCCCGCCGTCACTTCCGCTGTAGCTGGACTTGAACCACTTCAGTGGGGCGCTCATTACTCTCCTAGCAGCCGGTCCAACAGGCCCTGTGTGTCATAGGGGTTGAGGGCCTGCGTGCGCAGCATGGCATACCTCATTGCGAGGATGCTCACCTCGTCCGGGTCGTAAATGACGAGGCTGCCGCGCTGGGTTTCAGCGTAGGCGAGATGCTCGTGCTGACGGGTCTCGAAGAGGACGAACGACCCGTCGAGCGCAGGGTGGGACTGCTGGGCGAGCGGCAGGATCTGGATCGTGACGCCGGGGAGATCGCTGCACTCGCGCAGATGCCGGAGCTGGTCTCGGTAGACCTGTTCGCCGCCGAGACGGTCGCGCAGAACGGCCTCCGAGATGACGAAGGAAACCGACACGGGCTCCTTGCGGTGCAGGACCGCCTGTCGTTCGATGCGGCCCGAGACCTGGAGCTCGATCTCCTCCTCGCTGAGGATGGGCAGTCGGCTCCGGAACACCGCCCATGCGTACTCCCTGGTCTGCAAGAGACCGGGCAGCACCTGGTTCTCGTATGAGGAGATGGCAAGGGCGTCGCGCTCGTGGTCCATGTACTCCGCCGCCCACGTCGGGTAGACGTCGATGTCCGGCGTGTAGTTCACGGCCACCTCCAGCGCACCCTTGGTCTCCAGGGCGCGGTCCAGTTCCTGGGCCAGGGCGAGGGTGAGGGGGCGCCGACCCTGCTCTATCGAGGCGAGCTTGCTTTCGCTGATGATGACGAGGGGAGCCAACTCGGCCTGCGTATAACCCTTCGCGACGCGGAACAGGGCTAATTGCGCGCCGATCAACTGGAAGACGGTCCGGTTCGGCTTCTTCGGCTGCTGCCGTTTGCGTGGTGCCATGGACCTGAAATACCCCACTCCTGCCCGACTTGTATCGCCTGTTACTCGTACACAGGACGTGTACGAGTAACAGGTCTAGTACACCCCGAACACGCTGCGCGACGCTGAGCTTCATGAACGAAGACGTCCAGCACCTGGACCGCCGGGAGCGGTTCTACCGTCGGGAACGGCGCTCGGTCCCCGCCGCGCGGGAGTTCGCGCGGGAAGCCCTCACCGCGTGGGGGTTCGAGAGCCGGGAGGACGAAGTCCTCCTGTGTGTGAGCGAGTTGGCGACCAACGCGCTGCTGCACGGCGTGCCCCCGGGGCGCGGCTTCCTCTTACTGCTGCGCCGCGACCTCGGCACCACCTTGCGGGTCGAGGTGCACGACAGCGGCGGCGGCCGTCCGCACCTGGCCGACCGGCCGGGGCGTGAGCGCGATCAGGAGGAGTCCGGGCGCGGGCTCGTCCTGGTCGACGCGCTGGCCGACAAGTGGGACGTGGGGGAGCGGAACCCCGGCAAGATCGTGTGGTGCGAGTTCGCCGCCCGCTGACCGGGCGTCAGTCCCACCAGAAGGACCACGTGTGGACGTCGAGGACGGCCTTCTCCGCGTACTCGCGCAGCGTCTCGTAGGTGCCCTGGTCGATGTTGTCCGGGCAGAAGGCGTAGTGCTCGGCGGCGACGGCCTCGGCTTCTTCCCGGGTGCTCGGGGGCGCGGCGACGGAGACGGTGAGGCGGTCGAAGGCGAGGGCGATGACGCGTATGCCGAACCGGTCCTCCCACGAGCGGAGCACGGCGCACAGGCGGGCGGGGTCGCTCTCGTAGTTGAGCGGGCCGCTCCAGCCGATCGCTGCGGGTATGTCGGCGCTGCGGCGGGCGTGGACGAGGGCCGCGCGCGGATTCTCCAGCCAGCCGGAGCCGACCATGTCGGCGGTGACCTCGGCGGCCAGGTCGTCGGGGTCGTCCACGGCCTTCGCGGCGGGGGCCAGGCCCGGCCACGCCGCGCCGTACGGCGCGAGGACGTCGTCCTCCTCGACGTCCTCGGCGTCCTCCTCGATCAGGCCCGCCCAGAACTCGGCGAGCACTTCCTCGGCGTCGTGGTCCCCGGCGTACGACGCGTGGTCGGGCATCAACTGCCAGTCCACCGGGCCCTTCGAGTACGGCGCGCTCGCCTCTATCAGCAGCGGTTGCAGGCCCGCCGCCCGCGCGGGCAGCAGGCTCGCCCACGCGTCGTCCGCCGCGGGGCCGTCCGCCATCCACAGCAGCGGCTCGTGCCAGCGGCCCTCGAACGTCGTGTCGACCAATGTGCCCGCGGGCAGCCGCAGGTCCAACTCCGCGAGTCGCGGCAGGGGGTTAGGAAGCATCGCCATGCGCCCGACTCTAGGGGCGACCACTGACAGCCGGACAGCCGTGCGTCCCGGACCGTGGGGACGGGATCCGGGACGTACGGTGCGGCCCTGCGGGCCGGGCTTTCCCGGCGGTCAGGCGCCGGGCCCCGGCCCGGCTCCGCGGGGCCTCGTCAGAGGACCGGGCCCGTGCTGTGGCGGTCGGGATACCAGTCCCAGCCGTCCGCGCAGTACCAGACGCCGTGGTGCCGGTAGCACTCGTCGGCCATCGCCGAGGGCCGCCCCTGTCGTGCGGGTCCGGCGGCCGAGGCCGGGCCTGGCACAGAGGCGAGCAAAAGTATTGCCAGCGCCGTGATCGCAGCCGTCCGACCGAGCAACTTCCGCATGCTCAAACTCCTGTTGACCTGGGGGACAGGGACGCCTGATCCCTACCACCCCGGCCTCCTCCCCTACGCGCATATGCCACCTTTCCCCCAAGTAGCCCCACGGTGCCCTTGCGCAGGGCCATGCTTTTAGGGGCGCGGCCCCTGTGCCCTCCCCTTGCGCAGGAGGTTGCCCACCGGGGGCGCGGGGAACTGCGCGCTCAGCCCGCGCGGTGGTACGCCTTTGAGAACCGGCCCCAGCGGGGCAGATGCGGTTGTTTTCGGGCTGACAGCCCGGTGGGGGCTGGTCGCGCAGTTCCCCGCGCCCCTGAAAAGATCGGCCAGCCGTCTTGGCAGGGGAACCGCCGAGGGGCGGGCCCCTGAAAAGACCGGCCAGCCGCCCCGGCAAGGGGGTCAGCAGGAGAGGTTGCCGCCGCCGACGTCGGTGCCGAGGAGGCGGGTGAACTTCTTGTAGAGGTTGATGCGGTCGTTGCGCTCGTCCGGATTCTTGCCGTTGCATTCGAGGTCGCCGTTGATGCTGCGGATGGTCTCACCGAAGCCCTTGCCGTTGACCATCGCGTTGTGCGGGGTCATCCTTCCGGCGCCGCTCTGGGTGTTCCAGAACCACAGCCCGGTCTTCCAGGACACGGCGGCGTCCCGCTGCACCAGGGACGGGTTGTGCAGCAGGTCGATGCCGAGGGCGTCACCGGCGGCCTTGTAGTTGAAGTTCCAGCTCAACTGGAGAGGGCCGCGCCCGTAGTAGGCGGCGGTGCCGGCCGGGCAGCCGTAGGGCTGGCCGCGGTCGCAGTAGTGGGAGTAGTTGGCGGTGTTCTGCTCGACCACGTACCGCAGGCCGCCGGTCTCGTGGCTCACGTTGGCCAGGAAGGCCGCCGCCTCGCGCTTGCGCGCCGAGCCGTCGCCGGAGCGGGCGAAGCCGGGGTAGGCGTCCAGCGCGCGGACCAGGCCCTGGTAGGTGTAGAAGGAGTTCCGCGCCGGGAACATCTGGCCGAACTGGGCCTCGCTGACGACGAACGAACCGGCCGCCGCGGCGGGCGCCGCCGGAACGGCGACCGCGAGCCCGCTCGCGACGGCGGCGGCGCTGAGCACCGCCAGAAGGCGGGACCGGGTGCGGGACACGGCACGGGACAGGGACATCTGCGCTCCTTGGGTGAGGCGGGCACGCGTCGCTCGCCGCCCGGACGGGACGGTCCGGGCGGGGGGAGACGGAGAGCGACGCAACGGCCGCCAGAATTACAGCCGTTCGCCCGAAATGCGCATATGACGCGCCGATATGCCGTCAAGAGTGTGGATCACAAGGCCGCGGCCGGCCGGGGTCAGCGCTCGTACACCCCGGTCAGCCGGCCGCGGGCGAGGACGGGGGAGGCGACGGCGGGCAGGACGGTACGAGGGCGCGCGCGGGTCAGGTCCTTCGTGGTCGGGGCGCCGTCGGTCACGGGGGCGGCGAGGGCGAAGAGCTGGAAGACGTAGCGGTGCGGGCCGTGGCCCTTGATCGGCGCGGGACCGTGGTAGCCGCGGCCGATGGTCGACCGCAGCACCCGTACGCCCGGGGCGGGTTGGCGTGCGGACAGGGCGCCGGTGTCCAGGCGGCCGGCCGTCGCCGGGTCGATGAGGGCGAGGCAGTGCACGGCGGGCCTGGACATGGGGACGTCGATGTCCTCGACGGACAGGAGGAGTTGGGCGGTGCCGTCCGGGAGCGGGGTCCACGCCAGGCGCGGGGAGAGGTCGGCGCCGCCGACGTTCTTCGCGCACTGCTCCAGCGGCAGGGGGCCGCCGTCCCTGAAGTCCTCGCTGGTGAGGGTCAGCAGGTCGGGGCCCTGGAGGTTGGGCAGGTGCCACGCCGCGTGGGCGTCGCCCGACTTGCGGTTGCTGAGGAGTCGGCCGAGCAGGGGCATGTGTCTCTCCTGGGGTGAGGGGCCGTCGGCGGCGTCAGGGAGCCGTGGACGGCTGGTGCTCGCGCTTCCGGCGCTCGCGGCCGGGAGCGGCGGGGTTGGCGCCGCGCAGCATCGAGGCGACGGCGGCGAGGAAGGCGAGGACGGCGCCGAAGGCGAACACGATGACCAGGCCGGAGTGGAAGGGCCCCGAGATCAGGTCGGGGAAGAACTCGTGTCCGGTCAGCGTCTGCCGCTGCGCCGCCGTCAGACGTGCCAGGGTGCCGGTGGGTTCGAGCAGGTGCTGCACCGGGTTGACGCCGAGCTGCGCGGCGAACAGGGACGAGACCGGGGGCAGGCCGCCGACCTGGGCCGCGACGTGCGCCGGTACGCCCTGCTGCCGCAGGCCGCTGGTGAGGGTGTGCGGGAGGCTGCTGGCCAGTCCGGCGATCATCAGGGAGAAGAAGACGCCGATGGACACGGCGGTGCCCGAATTCTGGAAGGTCGCCCGCATGCCGGACGCGACCCCGCGCAGCTCGTCCGGCACGCTGCCCATGATCGAGGAGGAGTTGGGGGAGGCGAACATGCCGCTCGCGATCCCGTTGAGCGCGATCAGCAGCGCGAAGATCCAGTAGCTGAAGTCGATCGGCAGGAGCATCAGGCCGAGGAAGCTGGCGCCGAACAGCAGCGCGCCGCCGGTGGCCAGGCCGCGGGAGCCGATCCGGTCCGACAGATAGCCGGAGACCGGGCCCGCGGCGAGGAAACCGGCGGTCAGCGGCAGCATGAAGATGCCCGCCCACAGAGGCGTGTCGCTGTAGTCGTAGCCGTGCAGCGGCAGCCAGATGCCCTGGAGCCAGATGATCAGCACGAACTGCATGCCGCCGCGGCCGATCGAGATGGCCAGGCCCGCCAGATTGCCGAAGGTGAAGGCCCGCAGCCGGAACAGCCCCAGTTGGATCATCGGCGAGGTGGCGCGTCTCTCGATGACGACGAACGCCGCCAGCAGGGCGAGGCCGCCGACGACCAGGGCGACGACCAGCGGATTCGTCCAGCCCATGGTGTGGCCGCCATAGGGCTGGAGGCCGAAGGTGACCGCGATCAGCACCGCGCTCAGGCCCACCGCGAAGGTGATGTTGCCCCACCAGTCGACACGGCCGCCGCCGCGCTTTCCGGTGTCGCGCAGGGTGCGGTACGCCCACAGGGTGAAGAAGACGCCGACCGGCACGTTCACCCAGAACACCGCGCGCCAGTCCCACGCGGCGAGCAGGCCGCCCGCGACCAGGCCGATGAACATCCCGGCCAGGGCCGCGACCTGGTTGATCCCGAGCGCGAAGCCGCGCTGCTCCTTGGGGAAGGCGTCGACCAGGATCGCGGCGGAGTTGGCCGTCAGCATCGAGCCGCCCACGGCTTGCAGCACCCGCCAGCCGATCAGCCACATCGCGCCGTGGCCGCCGTCGTACGGGTCGAAGGAGAGCAGGATCGAGGCGAAGGTGAAGACGGCGAAACCGGAGTTGTAGATACGGACCCGGCCGTACATGTCGCCGAGGCGGCCGACGGTGACGACGAGGACGGCCTGGACCAGCCGGTACCCCATGATCATCCACAGCAGGTACGCGATGTTGCCCGGCGCGAGCGGGTCCAGGTGGATGCCGCGGAAGATGGCGGGGAGCGCGATCAGGACGATCGAGCCGTCGAGCGCGGACATGAAGACGGCGGCGGTGGTGTTGGTCAGCGCCGTCCACTTGTACCGGTCGCCCAGCGCCTGGGAGGGATGGGACATCGGCTCGCTTCCTGTCGCGTCCGGGGGCTTCCCGACGGGTCCTCGGGCGGGGTCCGTCGCGTCAGACGGCCTGGGCCAGCCGGTCGAGCAGGGGGGCCGCCGCCGCGAGCTGTGCCAGTTCGGCCGGGGTGAACGCGCCGCTGGTCAGGGCCCGGGTGATCTGCTCGGTGCGCGCGTTGCGCTTGTCCTCCAGCGCCCGCCGGCCCGCCTCGGTCACCGTCAGCACCACGCGCCTGCCGTCGTCCGGGTCCTGGCCGCGGTCGACCAGGCCGCGGTCCCGCAGCCCGGCGAGGGTGGTGCCCATGGCCTGGGCGGTGATCTGCACCTGCCGGGCCAGGGCGGAGGAGGTCGTGGGGCCCGAGCGGTTCAGGAGCGACAACGCCGTCCGCTCGGGCATGGTGAGGCCCCCGCCGGTGGGCACCTGCCGGGCGCGGCGCACCAGTGCGCCGACGCCGGTCAGGAGGGAGGCGGCGACGGCTGCGGGGTCCAGATCCTCGTTCATATGCTAAGGCTACCTTATCAACCTGCCTTATCTGTTTTTCGTCTCACGGAAGTGAGGGCGGGGGCGGGGTGGCGTGCGGGCGGGCGGGCGCGTCAACGGCGTCCGCGGCGCGTCAGTGGTGTTCGCCGCCGCGGCCCAGGGTCTGCTCGGCGGTCACGCCGGGACGCGTCCACTGCGGTACGGGCCGGCCGGTCGGGCCCCAGGTCGCGTTCCCGTCCACGTCCGCGCGCCAGTACCAGCACGGACCGTTCCCCTCGGGCCAGCCCTCCGGCGTGTCCTGCCACGCCTCGCGCCGCCCGTACGGCGTCATGTCCAGCAGCGCGAAGCTCCCGCTGGCCGCCTCGGTGCCGCGGCCCGTCGTGTCGTACGTGAGGAACGTACGGTCGCCGTCGCGCAGGTAGGAGGTGAGGTGGCCCATCGCCCCGCCGACCGGCGCGGCCACGTCGCGCACCGAGTACCAGGGCTCGGTGTAGCCCATGAACTCCACGAACGGCGGGACCTCCTCCCAGCGTCCCGTCGTCAGCACGGCCCACGAGATGCCGCGCGCGTTCAGATACGCGGCGTCCTTCATGTGCCACGCCGTGACCGTGCACCCCTCGCACTGGCCCTGGTGGGGCGCCCCGTCGTGCCACATGTGCTTGTAGACCAGCAGCTCGTTCCGCCCCTGGAACAGGTCCCTGAACGGCACCGGGCCCTGCGCGCCCGTCACCTCCACCGACCCGTCGAACTCCACCATCGGCAACCGGCGCCGCGCCGCCGCGATGGCGTCCCCCTCGCGCGTATGGGCCTTCTCCCTGACCAGCAGCTCGTCCCGCGCCGCCTGCCACGTCTCCATGTCCACCACCGGCGGCCGTCCGCCGCCCGCTTCGCCCTGCGTGCTCGTCACGATGTCCTCCGCGCTCTGTCGTGAGTGTTCTCGGCCGTGTCCGGCGCCGGATTTCCGGCGGCGGTCACTACAGGAGACTCGGGGCGGGCCCGGAACTCATCGCGGAGGTTCGGCGGGGTCGGCTGGTTCGGCGGATTCGGTCGCGGAGGTGAGGCGGGTCAGGAGGGTGGTGAGGTGGGCGAGGTCTTTCCGGGAGAGGGCGGAGAGGGCCGGCGGGGGGCGGTGGAGGATCGCGTCGGCGGTGGCGATGGCGTCGTGGCCCGCCGGGGTGAGGGTGACGAGCTTGCGGCGGCGGTCGGCGGGGTGGGGGAGGCGTTCGACCAGGCCGTGGGATTCGAGTTTGTCGACGATCAGGGTGGTGTAGGGGGCGTCGGCGCCGATGGACGCGGCGAGTTGGGTGAGGGTCAGGGGCGCGTCGCGCAGGAGGAAGAGGGCCTTGCCGCGTCCGGCGCCGAGCCGGAAGCCGAGGGCTTCGGCCAGCTCGCCGTGGCGGTTGTGGGCCTCGACGAAGCCGTGCATGAGGGCCCAGACGGTCTCGGCGGAGGGGGCGGCGGGTTCCGCGTCCGGGTCCGTGGCCGACGTCGGGTCCGGGTCCGGGGGCGGGGTCACCATGCGACGGTGTTGCCGAGGTAGTCGACGTAGTGCAGGCCGGGGCTGTCCCGGAGGGAATCGAGCGTCCTGACGACGTTCGGAATGCTCTCCTCGACGGTCAGCCGCCCGCCGGGTCCGCCGACGCCGATCCGCACCCAGCCGGGCGCCATCAGCACCAGCGGCCGGGACTCGCCCTCGTGCCGCGCCGCGTAGCTGCGCATGAAGGTGTTCAGCGCGGCCTTGCTGCCCCGGTATACCTCGTGCCCGCCGCGCTCGTTGTTGGCCACGCTGCCCTGGCCCGAGGACATGACCCCGATGGTGCCGGTCCCGGTCACGAGGTCCGAGAGCGTTTCGACGACCCGCAGCGGGCTCAGCGCGTTGGTCACCATGACCCGCACGAATTCCTCGGTCGACGTCTCCGCCACCGTCCCCTCGGGCTCGTTCGTGACGCCCGCGTTCACGAAGAGGAGGTCGAAGACGCGCCCTTCCAGCCGCTCGCGCACCGCCGTGACCTGCTCGGGGACCGTGACGTCCACCGTCTCGATCTCGACGCTGTCCGGGTGCGCCTCGGCGAGGTCGTGCAGCTCCGTCCGCCGGGTGCCGCGCACGGTCGCGACGACGTGCCACCCCTCGCGCTGCCACTCCCGCGCGAGGGCGAGGCCGAGGCCGCGGGAGGCGCCGATGAGCAGGACGCGCTTGCCGGATGCCGAATTGGTTGTAGTCATAACAATGATTGTGGGTCGTATAACTACCCGCGTCAAACGGAGCCGGGACTCCTCGAGCCGGGGGTTTCGCGGGGCGCGCGGCCCCGACGACGTACACCGTCAACGTGGCGTGCGCCCGTAACCTCCGGAAAACGGGGTGATCGCGCACGCAGGGGATAAGGTCGGCGGGCGCACGGCGTCCGTCGTCCGTACAACACCCGGCTGAGGGGACGCCATGCGGGTGGCCGCTCGGACAGATCAGCCGCAGGACAAAGGGTGTTGGGCGCTGAGCCGTGATCAGTGACGCGATGGCGGAAGCACTGGTGTCGCTGCGCCGGGGCGAGTGGCCGCAGCGGGCGCGTCTCGCGGCCGTGGCGCTCGGGGTGGACGGCGTGTCGACGGCTCTGGCGGGGGACACCTCGCCGGGGAAGACCCCGGGGAGCCGGGAGGCGGCCGAAGTGCTCTGGTGCTCCGGCCCGTTGAGCCGTGCCTTCGAGGACTTGCAGTACACGGTCGGCGAGGGGCCGGCCGCCGACGCCGTACGTACCGGCCACGCCGTCCTGGCACCCGACCTGCGCCGCGTGCGCGCCGACCGCTGGCCCGCGCTGGTGCCGGAGGCCGAACGGCTGCCGGTCCGCGCGGTGTTCTGCTTCCCGATCGCGCTCGGCGCCATCCGGATCGGCGTGCTGACCGCCGTACGCGCCACGGCCGGGGCGCTCGGCACCGAACAGACCGGCGACGCCCTCGTCCTCGCCGACGCGCTGGCCGCCCGCTACCTGGGGGACGAGGGCGGCGCCGAACTGCCCGGCACGCTGTACAGCGCCGTCGTCCACCAGGCGGCGGGCATGGCGAGCGTGCAACTCGGCCTCCCGCTCGCGGACGCGCTCCTGCGCCTGCGGGCGCACGCCTTCCGGAGCGGGCGGCCCATCCGCGTCGTGGCGCATGATGTGGTGGCCAGACGGCTGCGCCTCGATGTCAACGGCGACGGCACCCTCCCCTCCACCGCAGCAGACAAGGACTGATCCCCATGACGCGTGTGCAACGCCTCACCGAAGTCTTCGTGGAGGTCGCCGACTCGCTCACCGACGACTTCGACATCATCGACTTCCTCCAGCGGCTCGCCCAGCGCTGCGCGGAACTGCTGGACATCGCGACGGTCGGCATCCTGCTCGTGGACGAGCACGGCACGCTGCACCCGCTGGCCGCGTCCGACGAGAGCACCCGGCTGCTGGAACTCTTCGCGTCCCAGCACGACCAGGGCCCGTGCGTGGAGTGCTTCCGCACCGGCGACGCCCGCATCGACGTGGACCTGACCGCGCCGATCACCCGGACCCGCTGGCCGCACTTCACCACGCGGGCCACCGAGGCCGGATTCGTCCGCACCCACGCCTTCCCGATGCGGCTGCGGCAGCGGGTGGTGGGCGCGCTCAGCCTCTTCCAGCGCGAGTCGACGCCGATCAGCGAGGAGGACCGGCTGCTGGCGCAGGCGCTCGCGGACATCGCCACGATCGCGATCCTCCAGCAGCGGACCCTGGAGCGCAGCCAGGTCGAGCGCGTGCAGCTCCAGACCGCGCTGACCAACCGGATCGTGATCGAGCAGGCCAAGGGCGTGCTCGCCGAGCGCTGGGGTCTGTCGGTGGACGACGCCTTCGGCGCCTTCCGCCGCTACGCCCGCGCGCACCACCTGCGGCTCGCGGCGCTCGCCTACGACGTCGTCCAGGGGGACTTCGACACAGCGGCGATCTTCCGCGAGCCGGAGGGGCCCGAGGGGTCCTAGCTCCTAGAGGCGCTCGGGGGTACGGATACCGAGCAGCGTCAGACCCTGCCGCAGGGTGCGGGCGGTGACGTCGCAGAGGAAGAGCCGGTTCTCCACCACGGCGGGGCTGTCCGCCTTGAGGACCGGGCACTGCTCGTAGAACGTCGCGAACGCCGAGGCCACCGAGAAGAGATACGCGGCGAGCTTGTGCGGCTCGTACGTCTCCGCCGTCGAGGCCAGCGCCTCGCCGAACTCGTCGAGCAGCAGCCCCAGCGCCCGCTCGGCGGGTGCCAGCGGCAGCTCGGGGTGGGCCGCGGGCCGCGCGTCGCCCGAGCGCCGGATGATCGACTGGATCCGGGCGTACGCGTACTGGATGTACACGCTCGTGTCGCCGTTGAGCGACACCATCCGGTCCAGGTCGAAGACGTAGTCCCGGCCCAGGGACGTGGACAGGTCCGCGTACTTCACCGCGCCGATGCCGACCTCGGCGCCGCGCTCGGCGACCTCCGCGTCCGACAGCTCGCCCTTGGTGTCCTTCTCCTTGACGACGGCCGTCGCCCGCTCCACCGCCTCGTCCAGCAGGTCCTCCAGCTTGACGCTCTCGCCCGCCCGGGTCTTGAACGGCTTGCCGTCCTTGCCGAGCACCGTGCCGAACGGGATGTGCTTGACGGTGACCTCGTCGGTCAGCCAGCCCGCCCGCCGGGCGGTCTCGAAGACCATCCGGAAGTGCAGCGCCTGCCGGGCGTCCACCACGTACAGCAAGGTGGTGGCGTGCAGATTCTGCGTCCGGTCCCGCACCGCCGACAGGTCGGTGGCCGGGTAGCCGAAGCCGCCGTCGGACTTGCGGACGATGAGCGGGACCGGCTCGCCGTCCTTGCCCTTGATGTCGTCGAAGAACACGCACAGCGCGCCGTCGGACCGGACCGCGACACCGGACTTCTCCAGCAGGTCGCTGGTCTCCACCAGCATGTCGTTGTACCCGGACTCGCCGACGATGTCCTCGTCCTGGATCGCGATGTCGAGCTTGTCGTAGACGGAGTGGAAGTAGATCAGCGACTCGTCGACCAGCCACTGCCAGATCTTCAGCGTCTCCGCGTCGCCCGACTGGAGCTCGACCAGCCGCTTGCGGGACCGGTCCTTGAACGCCTCGTCGGAGTCGAAGAGCGTCCGCGACGACTTGTAGAGCCGGTCGAGCCGGGACATCGACGCCTCACCGGCCACCGCGGAGTCCGCGGTGGTCTGCGTGCTCTCCAGCTCGTCCGGGTGCTCCATCAGGTACTGGACGAGCATGCCGAACTGGGTGCCCCAGTCGCCGATGTGGTGCCGCGGGATCACCGTCTCGCCGCTGAACCGCAGAATCCGCACGATCGCGTCGCCGATGACGGAGGACCGCAGGTGCCCGACGTGCATCTCCTTGGCGACATTCGGCTGCGCGTAGTCGATGACGGTGGTGCCGGGGTGCTCGGCCAGGGGTACGCCGAGCCGGTCGTCCTCGGCCCGCAGCGCGAGGTTGGCGGTGATCGCGGTGTCCGTGACCGAGATGTTGAGGAAGCCGGGTCCTGACACCTCGATCTCGCCGATCAGCCCGTCGGGGCCGTCCGCGGGCAGCCCGGCCAGCACGGCGGCGGCCAGCTCCCGGGGATTGGCCTTCGCCTTCTTGGCGAGGCCCAGCACGCCGTTGGCCTGGAAGTCGGCCCGGTCGCTTCGGCGCAGCAGCGGGTCGGCACCGTCGGCCGACGGCACGGCGGCCGCGAGGGCGGCCGAGACACGCTGCTGGAGTGAAGCGGACAGGGAGGTGACCGAGGCCATGGGTGTGCCGTTCCGTGTGTCGTGGATAGCGGACTTCGCCTCGCGGTGAGGCGAGGTCCCAGTGTCCCACGCGAGCCCCGATGGGCCGAGCCGGTTATCCACAGGTGGGGACGGAGCGGGCGAGTTATCCACAGGCCGGGTTATCCGCTGGCGATCGGGGGCCGGATGTCTGGGAGAATCGGAGCCGTCGGAACACCCCCATCGAACCCTCAGGAAGAAGAGGACCGTGGCTGAGAGCAACGAGGCCGACTGGGTCTCCCGTTTCGCGGACGACGTCATCGCCGAGTCGGAGCGCCGCGCACCCGGGAAACCCGTTGTCGTCGCGTCCGGGCTCAGCCCCTCGGGCCCGATCCACCTCGGGAATCTGCGCGAGGTCATGACCCCGCACCTGGTCGCCGACGAGGTGCGCAGGCGCGGGCACGAGGTCAGGCACCTGATCTCCTGGGACGACTACGACCGGTACCGCAAGGTCCCGGTCGGCATCCCCGGGGTCGACGAGTCGTGGGCCGAGCACATCGGCAAGCCGCTGACCTCGGTGCCCGCGCCCGCCGGGTCCTCGTATCCGAACTGGGCGGAGCACTTCAAGGCGCAGATGGCCGCGTCGCTGGCCGAGCTGGGCGTGGAGTACGACGGCATCAGCCAGACCGCCCAGTATCAGGCGGGCGCCTACCGCGCCCAGATCCTGCACGCGGTGCGGCACCGCGCCGACATCGACGCGATCCTCGACCAGTACCGGACGAAGAAGGCCCCGGCCAAGCAGCAGTCGCAGAAGCCGGTGGACGCGGCCGAGCTGGAGGCCGCCGAGGGCTCGGGCGCGGCGGGCGAGGACGACGGCAGCGGCTCCGGCGTGGGCTACTTCCCGTACAAGCCGTACTGCGCGGTCTGCGGCAAGGACCTCACCACGGTCACCGCGTACGACGACGAGACGACCGAGCTGACGTACACCTGCGGCTGCGGGCACGGGGAGACGGTCCGGCTGGAGGAGTTCGACCGCGGCAAGCTGGTGTGGAAGGTCGACTGGCCGATGCGCTGGGCGTACGAGGGCGTGATCTTCGAGCCGTCGGGCGTCGACCACTCCTCGCCGGGCTCCTCGTTCCAGGTCGGCGGGCAGATCGTCGGCCCGATCTTCGGCGGGAAGCAGCCGATCGGCCCGATGTACGCCTTCGTCGGCATCTCCGGCATGGCCAAGATGTCGTCGTCCAAGGGCGGTGTGCCCGTCCCCGCCGACGCGCTGCGGATCATGGAGCCGCAGATCCTGCGCTGGCTCTACGCCCGCCGCCGCCCCAACCAGTCCTTCAAGATCGCCTTCGACCAGGAGATCCAGCGGCTCTACGACGAGTGGGACGCGCTGGAGCGGAAGGTCGCCGAGGGCACCGCGCTCCCGGCCGACGTCGCCGCGCACAGCAGGGCCGCCCGCACCGCCGCCGGTGAGCTGCCGCGTACCGCGCGGCCGTTGCCGTACCGCACGCTGGCGTCCGTCGCCGACATCACCGCGGGCGCCGAGGCCCAGACGCTGCGCATCCTGACCGAGCTGGACCCGGACCGGCCGATCGGCTCGCTGGACGAGGTGCGGCCCCGGCTCGACCGCGCCGAGTCCTGGATCACCACCCAGGTGCCCGCCGAGCAGCGCACCGTGGTGCGCGCCGAGCCTGACACCGCCCGCCTCGCCGCCCTCGGCGACAGCGAGCGCGCCGGGCTCAAGCTCCTGGTGGACGGCCTCGACTCGCACTGGTCGCTGGACGGTCTGACGACCCTCGTCTACGCCGTGCCCAAGGTGCTGGCCGGTCTTGAGCCGGACGCCAAGCCGACTCCTGAGCTGAAGGTCGCCCAGCGGTCGTTCTTCGCCCTGCTCTACGAGCTGCTGGTCGGCCGCGACACAGGTCCGCGCCTTCCGACGCTGCTCCTCGCGGTGGGCGCCGACCGCGTCCGCACGCTGCTGGGCGCGGGCGCGTAAGGGCTCGTACGGCATCGGGGGCGGGACCGCGACCGCGGTTCCGCCCCCGTCGTATGCGTGGCCCCCGGCCTGCGGCCTGTGGTTCACGGCCCCCGGTCTACGGGATGTGCTCGGTGTCGGACTCGGACTGGAAGCGGTAGCGCAGGTCGCGCAGGGACGGGACCAGCTCGCGCTCCTCCGGCGGCGTACCGGTGTACATGTCGGAGAGGTAGCGGGCGAACTGCCGGGCGTTGGGGAAGGTGCCGAATTCGCGGACGTAGCGGCGGTAGGCGCCGAAGAACGCCTCGTCCTGCGAGATGCCGTCGGGGAATTCGAGGCCCGAGACGAATTCCGGCGCCGGAGGCTGCTCCGGCTCGGGTGCGGGCACCGCTTCCGGCTCCGGAGCGGCGTACTGCGGCTCGGGGCCCTGCTGGAAGCGCTGCTGCGCGGCGGCGGCGCTGCCGTTCAGTCCGGAACCGCCCAGCGGGCGCGACCGGTTGGGGCCGGCCGGGACCATGATCTGCGGCTGCTCCGGCTCCGGCTGCTGCTGGATCTGTTGGCCCTGCTGCCCCTGCTGCTGGGCCTGTTGCATCTGCTGCGCCATGAACGCCTGCTGCTCGCGCTGGGCCTGGAGCTGGGCGGCGGCGAACCACGGGCTGTCGTGCGCGCCCGGCGTGTCCTGCTGGGGCCACTCCTGCGGGTACGGCTGCTGGTTGTACTGCTGATACTGCTGGAACTGCTCGAACTGCCGCTGCTCGTACGCCTGTTGGTGCTCGAACTCCGACTGCGGCTGGAACTGCCGCCCGTCCTGCCGCCCGTCCTGCTGCCCCGCCTGCTGTCCGCCCGGTTGTCCGCCCGCGAGTCCGTTCTGCTGGCCGCTTTGCTGCTGCCGGGCCGCCTCCGCGAGGGCCGCAGCCGCCTCGGCCGCGAGGTCGGGAACGCCGTTCGGGAGGGCGTGGCCGTTCACATGGCCGTTCACCGCCCCGTTCAGGGCTCCGTTCACCGCCCCGTTGACCGTCCCGTTCGCGGCGGCCTTCGACGGCGCCGCCGTCACCGGCTCCGCGGCCTCCGCCGCGATCGGCGCGGCCGACTCGGGCCCGGCCGTCAACTCCTTGGCGGGGCGCGTGATCTCGATGCCCGCCGCTTCGAGTCCGGCGTCGGCCGTCTCCGCCAGCGGCACCCCGTACTTCGCCAGCCGCAGCGGCATGATCGCCTCGACCGGGGCCTTGCGACGCCACGCGACGCCGTACCGCGCCCGCAGCCGCGCCCGGTAGACCAGGCGGTCCTGCTCGCGCCGGATCGTTTCCTCGTACGACCGCAGTTCCCACAGCTTCATCCGGCGCCACAGCCGGAAGGTGGGGAGGGGGGCGAGGATCCAGCGCGTGATGCGCACCGACTCCATGTGCTTGTCGGCGGTGATGTCGGCGATCCGCCCGATCGCGTGCCGGGCGGCCTCCACCGAGACCACGAACAGCACCGGGATGATCGCGTGCATGCCGACGCCGAGCGGGTCGGGCCAGGCGGCGGCGCCGTTGAAGGCGATCGTCGCGGCCGTCAGCAGCCACGCGGTCTGCCGCAGCAGCGGGAACGGGATGCGCAGCCAGGTCAGCAGCAGATCGAGCGCGAGCAGGACGACGATGCCCGCGTCCACGCCGATCGGGAAGACGTTCGCGAACCAGCCGAAGCCCTTGTCCAGGGCGAGCGAGCGCACGGCCGCGTACGAACCGGCGAAGCCGATCCCCGCGATCACCACCGCTCCGGTGACGACCACGCCGATCAATATGCGGTGCGTCCGGGTCAAACGTATCGCGGCCACCCGCGACCCCTCCTACCCCTTGGCTCCAGCCTCACTGGCGGACCGGAGCCGTACCGGCTCCGGCGGGCCCCAGACTGCCATACGGGTGAGAAGGAGAGGCGCGGCGTTGACGAACGAACGCCGTACAAACGCGCGAATACCGGGGCGAGGGGAGCGGGAGTTGTTACGCGTTCGCCGCCGCGACCGCCGCGACGGCCTCCTTCGCCGCCCGTTGCGCACCGCTCTGTACGTCGCCGGCCGACGGGTTCTTCTTGCCTTCGAGGCCCGCGCCGTTGAACTCCACCAGGACCACGACATTGCCGCTGCGGACGACCACCGAGTCGTTCTGCGAGGTGACCTTCGCGACGGTGGCCTTGCTGACCACCGAGGCCGCCTGGTCGCCGAGGCCGGTGAGGGCGGCGGAGGCCGCGCCGGGGACCTGGTTCAACGTGCCGACCTGCTCGGTGTACCGCTTCTTCGCCTGGTCCTCGGCCGTGCCGAGCGCGGTGGAGGACGTGAAGCGCTGAAGGGTGACCGACAGCCAGCGGTACTGGTAGCCGTCCTTGCCGTTGCCCGTCCAGGAGCAGCCGGCGCGCGAGGTGATGTCGTCGGACTTCACCGGGGTGCCGCCGGGCGTCTTGGCCTTGGGCACCAGCGCGTTCACGGTGGCCTGCGTGATCGCCTTGCAGGACGCCGGGAGCGCGGCGAACTTCGCGGGCGCGAGGGTCGGGGTGGCCGAGCCGCCGGACGGGCCGGAACCCGTGGAGGAGGAGGCCGAGGACTTCGCGTCGGATGATCCCGAACCGGACGAGCATCCCGCGAGAGCCATCGCGGGGACGGCCGCACAGGCGAGCAGCAGAGCGAGGCGGGAGGCGGTGTGTCGTCGTTCCATGGGGGTCACCCTAAAGGGCCGCGCTGTCGGCCCCCGGTCAGTCCTTGACTTTCCTCAGGAGCTGCTCCGCGACCTGCTGGGCGCCTTTTTGCAGGTCAGCGCTGTCCGGTGGCGTACTGCCACGGGGTGACGACTCCGCGTAAGTGACGGTCACCAGGACGTTGGCGGTGCGGAAAACCAGTGTCACGTCGCGGCGGGGAGGCTGTGCGTGGGGCTTGAGGACGTCATTGATAAATGCGGCGTTTCCCACATCGGTGAGGCGGCGGGGGAGGAGGTCGGTGCCGCCGCCACCGGCCGTGCCGGAACTCGTCGCCGACCCCGTGCTCGTACCGTTGCCGCCGTTCGTACCGCTGCCGGTGGTGGAATTGTTGCCGTTCGTCGTACCGCCGGTCGGCGTGGCGGTCGTCTGCTGGCCGCTCGGGGTGGCGGAGGACGACAGCGGCGGGATCGAGGCGTCGGCCGCCTCGTTGGAGAAGTCGAGGTCGGCCTGGACCTCGTCGCTGACGGCCGGGTCGTACGACACGACGCGTTCGAGGTCGATCTTCAGGGTGTTCGACGTGCCGTCGGCCCGGGTGCCGCGCCAGGAGCAGCCGACCCGGCGGTCCGTGTCGTACGTGAGCGACTCCGAGCCCGCGACGTCGGGAACGGCGGGGACCAGGGACTTGAGCAGCTCCTGGCCGACGGCCGTGCAGGGCGCGGGCAGCGTCTGGTACTTGCCGGGCGGCGCGGGCGAGACCGTGCTCGCACTGCCGCCGCCCGCGAGCTGCGCCTTCTGGTCCGAGGCGGAACCCGCCGAGTCCCCGCCGCCGGTGCACGCGCCGAGCGTGGCCAGGGCCAGCGCCACCGCGGTCACGGCCGTGCCGACGGCGGCCGGGAGGCCGCGTCCCGCCGGAGCACGTCGCGTCGCCTGGGCACCTCGCGCCGCCGGGACACTTCGCGTGGACCGCACTGGGCGGGCCCCCTTCCCCTCAGGTTCTGCCGCTCCCGCGCGCTAAACCTTTGGCGTGAGCGGGTGCGCCGTGGACACAATGTCTACCGCAAGCTTCACCCAAACCACCTCTTGGGGCGGTTTTATCGCGTGAGGCATCCTTGATTTTGCCGTTTACGGGGGATTGTCATGTCTTATACCGAGGTGCCGGGTGTCCGGGTGCCGATCCGGATGTGGACGGACCCGACCACGGTCGAGGACGTCGCGATGCAGCAGCTCCGCAATGTCTCCTCGCTGCCGTGGATCAAGGGCCTGGCCGTCATGCCGGACGTCCACTACGGCAAGGGCGCCACGGTCGGTTCCGTCATCGCGATGCACGGCGCGGTCTGCCCCGCGGCGGTCGGCGTCGACATCGGGTGCGGTATGAGCGCGGTCAAGACCTCCCTGACGGCGAACGACCTGCCCGGCGACCTCTCCCGGCTGCGCTCCCAGGTGGAGCAGGCGATTCCGGTCGGACGCGGCATGCATGACGACCCGGTCGCGCCCGGCCGCTTCCACGGCATGGCGACCTCCGGCTGGGACTCCTTCTGGGACCGTTTCGACGGGCTCGCGGAGGCCGTGAGGTTCCGCGCCGACCGCGCGACCAAGCAGATGGGCACGCTCGGCGGCGGCAACCACTTCGTGGAGGTCTGCCTCGACGAGTCCGGCGCCGTATGGCTGATGCTGCACTCCGGCTCCCGCAACATCGGCAAGGAGCTGGCCGAGTTCCACATCGGCCAGGCGCAGAAGCTGCCGCACAACCAGGGCCTGGTCGACCGCGACCTCGCGGTCTTCGTCTCGGACACCCCGCAGATGGCCGCGTACCGCAACGACCTGTTCTGGGCGCAGGAGTACGCCAAGAAGAACCGCGCCATCATGATGGCGCTCCTCCAGGACGTCATCCGCAAGGAGTTCAAGAAGGCCCGGCCGACCTTCGACGAGGTCATCTCCTGCCACCACAACTACGTCTCGGAGGAGCGCTACGACGGCATGGACCTCCTGGTCACCCGCAAGGGCGCCATCCGCGCGGGCTCCGGCGACCACGGCATCATCCCCGGCTCCATGGGGACCGGTTCCTACATCGTCCGCGGCCTCGGCAACTCCGCCGCGTTCAACTCCGCCTCCCACGGCGCCGGCCGCCGCATGAGCCGGAACGCGGCCAAGCGCCGCTTCACCACCCGCGATCTGGAGGACCAGACCCGCGGCGTCGAGTGCCGCAAGGACTCCGGCGTCGTCGACGAGATCCCGGCCGCCTACAAGCCCATCGACCAGGTCATCGACCAGCAGCGCGACCTGGTCGAGGTGGTGGCCAAGCTGAAGCAGGTCGTCTGCGTCAAAGGCTGACGCGTCGGGCGCACGGTTCCTGGAGCCGTGCGCCCGTGGCGGGTTCCTTCCTACGGCTACGGCTATGGCTTCGGCTACGGCTTCGGCTTCGGCTTCGGCTATGGCTTCGTGTGCGGGGGCGCGGCTCAGGCCCTGCGGACGTGCAGGACGGTGCCGTCCAGGGAGAGGGGCGAGCGGCCGACAAGGGTGAGGCCCGCGTCGGCGAACAGCCGGGCGTAGTGGTCGGCGCGGCGTTCTCGACCGCCGACGTTGCACATCATGTGCAGGTCCCAGGCGGTGGCCAGGGAGGCCGAGCCGTCGTCGGGCAGGACGCGTTCCACGACGAGCAGTTCGGCGGTCGGGGACATCGCGCGGGCGCAGTGCCGCAGGATCTCGCGGCAGCGGTCGTCGTCCCAGTCGTGCAGGACGCGGGACAGAATGTAGACGTCGCCGCCCGCGGGCACGTCGGCGAAGGAGCCCGGGAGGAAGGCGCACCGCCCGGTGTGACCGGCCGCGCCGAGCAGGCGGCGGGCGGTCTCGACGGTGTGCGGGCGCTCCAGCAGGACACCGCGCAGGCGGGGGTGTGCGGAAAGGATTCGGCCGAGCAGTTCGCCGTTGCCGCCCGCGATGTCGACCACGGTGGCTCCTTCGGCTCCCTTGGCTCCTTCGGCCGGCGCTTCGGCCGCCCTTCCGGCCGCCCTTCCGGCCGCCGCGACGAGGACCGGGTGGTCGGGCAGCGGGGCGAACATCCGGGCGCCGGCGGCCATCGACTGGTCGAACAGCCCGGCGAGTTCGGGATCGCGGGCGAAGTGCTCGAAGTGGTTCTCGCCGAAGTGCCGTTCGAAGGCGACCTGTCCGGTGCGCACGGTGTGGTCGAGCCCGGCGAAGGACGCGTAGAACGGCCCCCCGTACATCAGCGCCAGCGACCGCATCGACCCCTCGGCGTCCGCCCGCAGCAGCCCGCCGGTGTCCGTGAGCCGGAAGCCGTCGCGGTCCTCGCTCACCACGCCGAGCATGGTGAGGTACCGCAGCAAGGTGGCCAGGTTGGGTGCCAACGCGCCGACCGTGTGGGCCAGTTCGGGCAGGCCGACGCCCCGCTCCCCGTCCATCGCGTCCGCCGCCCCCAGCCGCGCGAACGCGGCCAGCGCCTGCGTCGTCCACGCCCCGGTCAGCAGCCGCAGCAAGGTCTCGGCGGGCTGCCGCGCCCGATGCGCCTCCAAGTGCGCGTCGAGCAGGTCGCGGTGGTCGCCCGGCACGTACAACTCCACCCGCCCGTAACCGGCCTTGGCCTCGGCGGGCGCGGCGAAGTAGAACACCGTGCCGTTCTCGTGCGGGTTGTAGCCGCCGCCGTCGGGCGTCGCGCCGTACTGCCCGAAGGCCGCGCACAGACCGCGCAGCATCAGCGGGTCCGGTGCCTCGACCTCGAAGGCGACATGCGTCTCGTGCTGCCGCTCCCGCTCGTACGCCGCGACCTCGCCGAGGCCGGAGCCCGGTGGCACGGTCAGCGCGAACACCTCGACCGTCCGCCGTACCCCGTCCCGGCACTCCACCGCCGGCCGCAGAATCGCGACGTCCAGCTCCGCCGCGCGCCGCTTGTGCCGTACGGCCAGCCGCTCGCGTACGACGACGCTCGGCGTCGGCGGCGCGTCCGCGACCAGCCCGCAGTCGGCGAGCGTGGCCTCCAACTCCGCCCGGCCGGACGGGAAGACGAGCAGCGCCGCGTGCGAGAAGGCGCAGCGCTCCGCCAGCGCCCGCAACTCCGGGCCGTCGAGCCCGGGAAGCAGGAGCCGGAGCAGCGTGGCGGTGTCCTGCTCCCTGACGAAGTCGACCGTCGCGCGCAGGCGGGACGCGTCGGACGTCTCGCCCGACAGTGCCGTGATCATGTGCGGGGGGACCCTCATTCGTTCCGGGGTTCGGTCGTCCGCGTACGGGTGTACGCGGACGGGTGTACGCGAGACGGGTGCGGGGATGCGGCGGTACGGGATGCGGCCGCACGTACGGGGATGCGTGAACGGCGGTGCGCGGGCGAGTGGTTGGGGCGGCGGGCCGGAACGGCTAGACGCCGACGTAATGCTCGGCGAACCAGTCCTGCTGGCTGCGCGACGTGCGCAATGAGGCGAGGCGGGCGCGGCGCAGGGAGTTGTGGAACAGCGACTCGCCGTCCGCGCCGGTCGGGCCGTGCAGCAGCCCGATCATCCAGTGCGAGAACTCCTGCGCCCGCCAGATGTGCGTCAGGCAGCGCGCCGAGTAGGCGTCGAGGCCGCGCGGGTCCCCGGCCGTGAGAGCGGCGGCCAGGGCGTCGGCCAGGACCGCCGCTTCGAGTACGGCCAGATTGGCGCCCTTCGCGGCGGACGGGCTGATCAGACCGGCGGCGTCGCCGACGAGGAACAGCGCGCCGTGGCGCAGGGGTTCGAGCACGTCGGACTCCAGGTCGACGACGGACCGCTGGACGAACCGGCCGCGCCGCAGCGGCCCGAACTCCCGCGCCCGCATGCGCAGTTCCAGCTCGTCCCAGATCCGCTCCGCCGGCCACGCGTCGGCCGGGGCGCCGCGCTCGTACTGGAGGTAGTAGCGGGTGACCTCGCTGGTCCTGGCCATGTGCCCGGCGAACCCGCGCTCGTGCACCGCGTATCCGACCGCGTCCAGGCTGGGCGGCGCCTCGGCGAGCAGACCGAGCCAGGTCACGCCGTGATCGCGGTGGTGGCGGACGGCGCCGGGCGGCAGCGAACGCCGGGCGGCGCCGTGCCGCCCGTCGCAACCGGCCACGTACCGCGCCCGCCACAGGCCCGGCCGTCCGTCGGCCTCGCGCGCGACGACCTCGGGCCGCTCGCCGTCGGCGTCGCGTACGGCCACGGCCTCGGTGCCGAAACGAATCTGCCCGCCGCGTTCCTGGAACCGGGTCAACAGGTCGCTCACCAGGTCCTGTTGGGGGTAGACGGTGTGCGGTTCGCGCTGTCCGAGCGCGCCGTAGTCCAGCCGGAACCGGCCGTCCTCGGTACGGAACTCGCAGGTGCTGTGGGGCTGCCCGCGCCGCCGCAACCCCTCGGCGAGGCCGTGCCGTTCGAGAATCCGTACGGTGTTGGCCGCCAGGAATCCGGCGCGCGCACGGGTCCGCACCCGCGCGGCCCCGGCCCGTTCCAGCACGACGCAGTCGATCCCCCGGTCCACAAGGATGTTGCCGAGCACGAGCCCGGCGGGACCGGCCCCGAGGACGACCACGTCGGTCGCGCTGCCGCCCGTCCCGCTGGTGTGGTCGGCCGGTCGCCGCCGGCTCTTCCCGTCTGTCACGGAACCAGATACTAGGTGGCTGAAAATCGCCCTTCGTACCGGAATCACCTGAATGCGCGGCTCGATACGGCAAAGAGATCGTCGGGCCCGTTGTCAGTGGCGGGGGTTACGGTGGCGGAGACCGACACGGAGCGTGACGCAGGACGTGACGCAGGACGTGACGCAGGACGTGACGCAGGACGTGACGCAGGACGTGACGCAGGACGTGACGCAGGACGTGACGCAGGACGTGACGCTCTGTGCGACGCAGGGCGTGAGCAGAACGGCGCGTGAGCAAGGGGGAAAGACCATGACCACTCTCAAGAACCGGCCGCACACCGCACTCCTCGTGGTGGACTCGCAGGTGGGCGTGCTCGACGGCTGCCATGAACGGGACGCGGTGGTCGCCAACATCGCCGCGCTGGTCGCGCGGGCGCGGGAGAAACAGGCCCCGGTGGTCTGGGTCCAGGACTCCGGCGAAGACCGGACGAAGGGCAGCGAGCCGTGGCGGATCGCGCCGGAACTGGGCGCGGACGACGCCGAGCCGCACATCGACAAGGTGTACGGCGACTCCTTCGAGGACACCGACCTGGAGGAGGTCCTGGCCGGTCTCGGCGTCGGGCGCCTGATCGTCGTCGGCGGCCAGACCGACGCGTGCGTCCGCTCCACGCTGCACGGCGCGTTCGTGCGGGGATACGACACGACGCTGGTCGGGGACGCCCACACGACGGAGGATCTGACCGAGTGGGGCGCGCCGCCCCCGGCCCAGGTGATCGCCCACATCAATCTCTACTGGAGCTTCCAGGCGGCCCCCGGCCGCACGGCGGGGACGGTCGCGACGAAGGACGTCGAATTCTGAGGCCGCCGCCGCGACGTGCGTACGCGAAGGCCCCCTGCCCGGTGGGGGGTTGAGCGGGCGGGGGGCCTTCGGCCGGGTCGGGGCGGGCGTCAGTCGTTGGCGTTGAGCACCGGCAGGTAGCCGCTGGAGTGGCCGGTCGCGGTCGGGTGGTACGACTCCCAGCTCGGCGAGATGACCAGCGAGTGGAGGTAGGCGTCGCCCGAGCACAGCTCGTGGCCCTTGAACGTGGAGCGGACGTCGCCGAAGGAGAAGCCGTGCGCGGCGGCGCGGGCCGCGGTGGTGGTGTCGAGCACGTCGGCGGCCTCGTCGATCTTGGCGTGCTTGGTGGCGCTGAGGCCGACGCAGAAGGTGTTGAGGGTGTACATGTCGGGGTAGCCCAGGACGACGACGTGCGCCGAGGGGGCCTTGGCGTGGATCGCGTTGTAGACCGCGTCGAGACGGGCGGGCAGCGTGTTCCTGACGAAGTTCTCCGCCGTGTTCACCCGGTTGACGCAGTCGCTGTCGGAGCCGGTCACGCAGGCGGTCATGACGTCGGAGAAGCCCGCGTCGTTGCCGCCGATGGTGATGGTGACCAGGCCGGTGGAGGAGTTGAGCGGGCCGAGCTGGTTGTTCAGCACGTCCGAGGTCACCGCGCCGGAACAGGCGGTGTCGGCGAAGGAGGACGGGGCGTGCGCGTTCTTCCACAGGTACGGGTAGGCGCTGAAGCTGCGGTGACAGTCGCCGCTGGCGCTGTCGTAGTTTCCCGCGCCGTTTCCGGCCGAGTACGAGTCGCCCAGGGCGACATAGGCGGGGCCTGCGGCGTGGGCCGGGCTGACGCCCACGAGGGCCAGGGCGGCGCCCATGACCAACGTGGCCAGCATGGAGAGGGACTTGGTGCGGTTCACGGAACCTCCATCGGCGGGACGATCGCTTCAGCGATCACTTCAGCAACGAGTTGCGCCGGGGTGCGCTGAGGTGGGCATGTCAAGATGGCTCTGAGCGGTAGACCGCGATGGCGGTGACGGTGGGGGGTGAGGGTGGGGGGTGTGGGGGTGAGTGGGGGGACGGGGTAACGCTCTGACCTCTGGCTGTACAGGGTGTGGCATCAAGCGGCTCCAGCGTCAACGGCCCTGCTGTCGTAAGGATCTACGCGCGAAGAACGCCGCGGGAATCATCCCCAATGAATTGGCTCCGCCAAACATGCTCACGTCAACCCACACCACATCAGCACCATCCCGCCATCCGGCGACGGTTCCGTGTCCACCCTGTGCAACCCCGCCCCGGCCGGGCGCGTCCGCCGAAGGCGGCGGGTTGCCGAAGGGTCGGCGGTGGCTCGTCGGGCGGGGCGCCCGTGCCCGCGCTGTGCAACCCCGCCCCGGCCGGGTGCGTCCGCCGAAGGCGGGGGGGGGCTGCCGAGGGGGCGGCGGCCTTCCGCTGGGCGGGCCCGCCCAGCGGGTGCGAACCCGCTGCCGCGTGTGGGGTGTTCGCCGGAGGCGCGGGGTGTCGAGGGGCCGGCGGTGGGTCGTTGGGCGGGGGGCCCGTGCCCGCCCTGTGCGACCCCGCCCCGGCCGGGTGCGTCCGCCGAAGGCGGGGGGTTGCCGAGGGGTCGGCGGTGGCTCGTCGGGCGCGGGGCCCGTGCCCGCGCTGTGCGATCCCGCCCCGGCCGGGTGTGTCCGCCGGAGGCGGGGGGTTGCCGAGGGGGCGGCGGCCTTCCGCTGGGCGGGCCCGCGCCCGGCGGGTGCGAACCCGCTGCCACGTGTGGGGTGTTCGCCGGAGGCGGGTGGTTGCCGAGGGGTCGGCGGTGGCTCGTGGGGCGGGGGGCCCGTGGCCGCCCTGTGTGATCCCGCCCCGGCCGGGGGTGCCCGCCGGAGGCGGGTGGGGGGTAGAAGTGGGGGTGTTGGGTTGGTGCGGGTGGATGAGGGAGTGGTGGGTGTGGCGGGTCGTGGGCTGGTGGTCTGGGGGCAGCGGTGGGTGGTGAATCCGGTGGCGCGGCGGACGGCGGCGTTCACGCCGGGGGCGGCGGTGGTGGAGACGACCGGGCGGGTGAGCGGGAAGCCGCGGCGGACGCCGGTGGGGGGTGCGCTGGAGGGGACCACCTTCTGGTGGGTCAGCGAATTCGGCCGGCAGTCGCAGTACGTGCGGAACATCGAGGCGGACCCGCGCGTACGCGTACAGATCAAGGGCAAGTGGCACGCCGGTACGGCCACCCTCGTGGACGACGACGACCCGCGTGAGCGGCTGAAGCGGCTGCCGAAGTTCAACAGCGCGGCAGTCCGGGCGTTCGGGACCAACCTGCTCACGATGCGCGTCGACCTCGACCCGGAGGACTGAGTCCGCCACGGACCGGCCGTGTCACTCGTCGGGCGGTTCGACCCGGGCCAGCCACTTCGTCAGCAGGGCTTCGAGCTGCGCGGCCTCGTCGCCGGTCAGGGCGCCCAGCAGGCGGCGCTCATTGGCCATGTGGGCCGTGAAGGCGCGGTCGATGACCTCGCGGCCGTGCGCGGTGAGCGCGACCACCCGGCCGCGGCCGTCGAGTTCGCTGGGGCGCCGGGTCGCCAGACCCGCGCGCTCCAGGCGGTCGATCCGTTTGGTCATCGCGCCGGTCGTGACCATGGTGTGCTCGGCCAGCTCCGAGGGCGCCCGCTCGAAGGGGGCGCCCGCGCGGCGCAGCGCGGCCAGAACGTCGAAGTCGCCCTCGCCGAGGCCGTGTTCGCGGTAGACGACGCACAGTTCGTCGGTGAGGCGGCCCGCGAGCCGGTGCAGCCGGCCGATGACGCCCTGCGGCCGTACGTCCACGTCGGGCCGCTCGCGGGCCCACTCCCGCTGGATCCGGGCGACGTGATCGAGCGGTTCGGGCGAGTCCAGCGATCTGCGTGCGCTCATGCCCTCCACAATACCTTCCGAGGAAGCTACATTAGCTTCCATGGAAGCTAATGTGCGGTGGTCCCTCGTCACCGCCGTCGCCCCGGTCGCCTGGGGCACGACGTACTACGTCACCCGCGAGGCGCTGCCCGCCGACTACCCGCTGTACGGCGCGGTGCTGCGCGCCCTGCCCGCCGGGCTGCTCCTGCTGGCGGTCCGCAGGCGGGCGCCGCGCGGCGCGTGGTGGTGGAAGTCGCTGGTGCTCGGCACGCTCAACATGGGCGCGTTCTTCGCGCTCGTGTACGTCGCCGCGCAGCTCCTGCCGACCAGCGTCGCGTCCACCGTCATGGCCACCTCGCCCGTCGTGATGACGCTGCTCGCCTGGCCGCTGCTGTCCGAGCGCCCGCGCGCGCTGCCGCTGCTCGGCGCCTGCGTCGGCATCGCGGGCGTGTGCCTGATGGTGCTCGACGGCTCGGACGGCATCGACCCGCTCGGCCTGCTCGCGTCCGTCGCCGCCATGACGATGTCCTCGATCGGCTACATCCTGGCCAAGCGCTGGGGCGGCGCCGTGGACGTCCTGTCCTCCACGGCCTGGCAGCTCGTCGCGGGCGCGCTCGTCCTGCTGCCGGTCGCCGCCGCGGTTGAGGGCGCGCCGCCCGCCCTGGACGGCCGCGCGCTGCTGGGCTTCGGCTACGTCACCACGGTCGGTACGGCCGTCGCCTTCGCCGCCTGGTTCACCGGGCTGCGGCACCTCACGGCGGCCGGGGTCGGGCTGATCGGCCTGCTCAACCCGGTCACCGGCGTCCTGCTCGGGACGCTGGTCGCGGCCGAGACGCTGGGCGGGCAGCAGTGGGGCGGCCTGGCGCTCGTCCTGGCCGGTGTCCTGATCGGGCAGCCGGTGACGGCGCGGGCGGTACGGCTCGCGCGCCGCGTACGCCGTGCCCGCAGGCAACGTCATGAGGGCGACACGCGGCCCGCGGCTACTTCCGGAGCACGCCCATGATGTTCCGCGCCGTCTCGATCAGCGCGGGCTGGTACTGGACGAGGTCGGGGGAGAGCGGATAGCCGCCCCCGTCGAGGCCGTTGATGGTGTCCTCGGAGACGTTGACGTCGCTGTAGGCGTTGAGGGTGAGCGAGATGACCGCGCCGCCGTGCAGGATCTTCAGCTCCTGGCCCTCGTCGCTGCGCGTGAGGAAGTACGCCTGGTCGCCGAGTCCCGGCACCGACGAGACCTCGCTCGCGGCCTGGAGGCTGCCGGTCATCATCCGCACCTGGTCCTCGAACTCGACGCGGGGATCGGTCTCTTTGTGCAGGTCGACGGCGACGGCGACGATGTAGGACATCGTGGCGCCCCGCGCGTACGGCGCCTGGGTGGAGAAGTCGCAGGCGACCTGGTCGAGGGCGGGGCCGAGGTGCTGCATCGCGGGCGACGACGTCTCGGGCGTCTCCACCGAGAGCTTCCCCGGGCTGTTGGCCCGGACGGCGGCGGTCAGCGGCTGGAGGGTCGGGCCCTCGCAGGGGCTGTCGGCGATGTGGTAACCGTGCAGGTCCGGCAGGTCGCTGTGGCCCCGGTCGTACACGAACAGGCCGCCCGCCCACAGCGCGGAGGTGACGACGGCCGCGCCGAGCACCCACACCCACGGCGGTCGTACGCGGGAGGCGGCGGCCGGAGGCGGGGGCGGGCCGCCCTCGAAGTCCACGACGAGGTCGGCCGTGCGGCCCGAGGCGCCGGGACCGTCGGCCGTATCGGCGGCGTCGGGCGTGCCGAGCACCCCGTAGTCCGGCTCGCCGCGCTCGTGGGGTCCGCCGCCCGTCAGCTCCGGCTCGGATATCACTGCGGCTCCTCGCGGTGCACCTTGTAGTTGCTGGCCTGCGCGCGCGGGCGCAGCACCAGGAGGTCGACGTTCACGTGCGCGGGCCGGGTCACCGCCCAGGAGACGGTGTCGGCCACGTCGTCGGCGGTCAGCGGCTCGGCGACGCCCGCGTAGACGGCGGCGGCGCGGTCGGCGTCACCGCGGAAGCGGGTCAGGGCGAACTCGTCGGTACGCACCATGCCGGGCGCGATCTCGATGACGCGCACCGGCTTGCCGTTCAGTTCCAGGCGCAGCGTCTCGGCGATCACGTGCGCGCCGTGCTTGGCGGCCACGTAACCGCCGCCGCCCTCGTACGTGGCCAGGCCCGCGGTCGAGGACAGCACGACGACGGTGCCGTCGCCGGAGGCGGTCAGCGCGGGCAGCAGCGCCTGCGTCACGTTGAGCACGCCCAGCACGTTGACCTCGAACATCGCCCGCCAGTCGGCCGGGTCCGCGGTGGCCACCGGCTCGGTGCCGACGGCGCCGCCCGCGTTGTTCACCAGGACGTGCACCGGCGGGTACTGGTCCAGACCCGCCGCGAACGCGTCCACGGCCGCCCGGTCGGTGACGTCCAGCCCGTACACGGACGCCGAACTCCCCTGCTCCGTCAGCTCCTTGGCCAGCGCTTCCAGCCGGTCCGCGCGGCGCGCGGTGAGCACGACATGGAAGCCCGCCTCGGCGAGCTTGCGCGCGGTGGCGGCTCCGATGCCGCTGCTCGCGCCGGTGACCACTGCGGTACGGGGGCTCATGTGGTGCTGCCTTCCACGGACGGTGCCTGCTCGGTTCTGCTCCGGGGCCCCGGGCTCTGCTGTGGCCAGAGCCCTGCTGGGTGTTTTCCCTGGGCAGCAGCAGCATAAGCGGCCGGTTGTCCGGTACCGGGCGGCGCGGGTCGGCGGGTGGCGCTGTGCGGTCGGGCGGGTACGTCACGTGTTTTCGGCCAGCGCCGCCGCGTTGTGGCTCATCTCACGTGGAGCGCCGCCAACTGCGGAATTCATGCTGCGCGGCAGTCGCGTCAGGCTGCTTTGAGCCATGTCGCCCTGGCCGCCTTGAATGCGCGGTGAGCGACCTCCTAAAGTTCAACCATCGACCTCACCCAGCGTTTCCGGAAATAATCCGCGCTGGCCGGTTCTCTCAATGTCGAGTGTTTCCGGCAGTTTGCCTGAGGTACCTCCTTCGTTACCCCTGTGCTACATCGGTACGGTGTCGGCGTCATGCCTTCGCCGGTCAACTGTGCTGCTCAGAGGCTTGCTTGCTGACACGGATTCCCTTGGTGAACCGGACAGTGCGACGAAAGGACCCGGCACAGTCATGTCCAATGCGCCGCGATTACGCGAGGCTTCGGAAAATCCCGCCGCCGACGAGAACGTCCGCAATATCGCGCACCTGCTGCTGCGCGCCGCGGAAAAGCACCAGGACTCGGGCATCCGCTACTGTCACGGAATGGCCGGTGAATCCACCCGGCTCCAGACCTACCCGCAATTAGTGGACGACGCGCGCCGGTCGCTCACCGGACTGCGCGCACACGGACTGCGCGCGGGCGACAAGGTCGCGCTGCTGGTGGAGCGCCCGCACGAATTCCTCACCGTCTTCTGGGCCTGCCTGCTGGGCGGCCTCGTGCCCTGCCCGCTGGTGCCGCTGCGCGGCGACCCGGAGCGCTGGGCGGCCCAACTGGCGCACGTCGACCAGTTGCTCGACAAGCCGCTGCTGATCGCCGACGAGGCGCTGGCCGCCGAACTCCCGCGCGTGCCGGGCCTGTCGGCCGTACCGCTGGAAGGGCTGCGCGGGCACGAGCCCGCCGCGGAGCTGTACGACGCGGAGCCCGGTGAGCTGGCGCTGCTGGTGCTGACCTCGGGCTCGACCGGCAACTCCAAGGCCGTGATGCTCACCCACGCCAATCTGCTGGCGTCGATGGCGGGCAAGAACGGCTTCCACCGCCTCACCCCCGCCGACACCTCGCTGAACTGGGTGTCCTTCGACCATGTCGCGGCGCTGCTGGAGTGCCACCTGCTGCCGCTGTACGCGGGGGCGCTCCAACTCCACGTCGAGCCGCAGGTGGTGCTCAAGGAGCCGCTGGACTTCCTGCGGCTGCTCTCCCGCCACCGGGTCACCATGACCTTCACGCCCAACTTCCTGCTGGGCCTGGTCAACGCGGCCGTGAGCGGGGCGTCCTCGGTCACCGAGGGCGCGAGCGGCGGCGAGCCGCTCGACCTGTCCCGCCTGCGCCACATCATCAGCGGCGGCGAGGCCATCGTGTGTGCCACCGGCCGTACCTTCCTCGACGAACTGGCCCCGTACGGCCTGTCGTCCTTCGCGCTGTGGCCCGCCTTCGGGATGACCGAGACGTGCGCGGGCAGCGTCTACTCCACCGGCTTCCCCGAGCTGGACGCCGGGCAGGAGTTCGCCAACCTCGGGCTGCCCGTGGAGGGCCTGGCCATCCGGGTGGCGGACGAGGAGACCCACCGGCCGCTGGCGGAGGGGCAGGTCGGTGAACTCCAGCTCCGCGGGCCGATGATCACCGGCGGCTACTACAACAACGGCCAGGCCACCGCCGACGCGTTCACCGCCGACGGCTGGTTCCGCAGCGGCGACCTCGGCCGGATCGACGGCGGACGGCTCACGCTGGTGGGCCGCAGCAAGGACAGCGTCATCGTCAACGGCGTCAACTACTACAGCCACGACATCGAGACCGCCCTGGAGCAACTGGAGGGCGTCGCCCGCTCGTTCGTCGCCGCCTTCCCCACCCGCGTGCCCGGCGCCGACACCGAACAGCTCGTCGTCGCCTTCCACCCCGAGATCCCCGCGGCCGACGAAGCCGGACTCTTCCGGCTGCTCACCGCCGTCCGCTCCACCGTCGTCATGCACTGGGGCTTCCGCCCCGCGCTGCTGCTGCCGCTGCCCGAGAGCGCCTTCCCCAAGACCAGCCTCGGCAAGATCCAGCGCTCCCTGCTGCGCAAGCGCCTGGAGAACGGCGACTTCGCCGCCGCCACCGCGGCCGTACAGGAACTGACCTCGCGTCAACTCGGCGGCTACACCGCGCCCGAGGGCGAGACCGAGTGGCGACTGGCCGCGATCTACGCCGAGATGTTCGACACCACCGCCGACCGGATCAGCGCCACCGCCAGCTTCTTCGACCTCGGCGGCACCTCGCTCGACATCCTGCGGCTGCGGCTCAGTGTCGCCCGGCGACTCGGCGTCGCCGACCTCCAGATCATCACCGTGCTGACCGCCCCCACCGTCCGCGACCTGGCCGCCAGGATCACCGCCGACCTCGCCGCCGGGGACACCACGACCGGCGAGCGGCCGTACGACCCGATCGTCCCCATGCAGCTCAGCGGCGGCAAGACCCCGCTGTTCTGCGTGCACCCCGGCGTCGGCGAAGTCCTCGTCTTCGTCAACCTCGCCAAGTACTTCGTGGCCGACCGGCCCTTCTACGCGCTGCGCGCCCGCGGCTTCAACTGCGGCGAGAAGCCCTTCGCCACCTTCGCGGAGATGGTCGCCGCCTACGTGGACGCGATCCGCGCCAAGCAGCCGCACGGGCCGTACGCGGTCGCGGGCTACTCCTACGGCGGCGCGGTCGCCTTCGAGATCGCCAAGGTCCTTGAGGCGCGGGGCGAACGCGTCGACTTCGTCGGCAGCTTCAACCTCCCGCCGCACATCAAGTACCGCATGGAGGAACTGGACTTCGTCGAGACCGCCGCCAACCTCGCCTTCTTCCTGGCCCTGATCAACAAGAAGCAGTCGCTGGAGATCCCCGGCACCCTGCGCGGGCTGCCCCGCGAACGGCAGCTCCAGCACTTCATCGACATCGCCCCCGCCGACCGGCTCGCCGAACTCGACCTGACGGCCGAGAAGTTCGCCGCCTGGGCCGAACTCGCCGACGGCCTCACGGACCTGGGCCGCGGTTACCAGCCGAGCGGCACCGTCCGCTCGATGAAGGTCTTCTACGCCGTCCCGCTGCGCGGCACCAAGCAGGACTGGCTGGAGAACGAACTGCGCCGCTGGGACGACTACACCACCGGGCCCAACGACTACATCGACGTACCGGGCGAGCACTACACGCTGATGGGCCCGCAGCACGTCGCCGCCTTCCAGGCCATCCTGCGCCGGGAGTTGGACCGCGCCATGGGCGACGCAGACGCGGACGCATACGCGGACGCGGAAACCGAAACCGACACCGACACCGGGGACGTGACAGCGTGAAGGGCAAGAAGATCCTGGTCACCGGCGGCACGGGGCAGGTCGCCAGGCCCGTCGCCGAAGCGCTCGCCGCCGACAACGACGTCTGGTGTCTCGGCCGCTTCGGGACCCCCGGCGTCGCCGCCGAACTGACCGCGAGCGGCATCACCACCTTCCGCTGGGACATGGACGACCTCGGCCCCGACACCCTCAAGGGCCTCCCCGACGACTTCACCCACGTCGTCCACTCCGCCGTCCGGCGCGGCGAGGACGGCGACTTCAACGCCGCCGTCGCCGTCAACTCCATCGCCACCGGGCGGCTGATGACCCACTGCCGCAGCGCCGACGCCTTCCTGTACGTGTCCACCGGCGCGCTCTACGCCCGCCAGACCCTCGACCACCGCTACACCGAGACCGACCCCGTGGACGGCAAGGCCGACTGGCTGCCCGCGTACCCGGTGGGGAAGATCGCCGCCGAGGGCACCGTGCGCGCCTTCGGCCAGGTGCTCGGCCTGCCGACCACCATCGCGCGGCTCAACATCGCCTACGGGCCCGGCGGTTACGGCGGCGTCCCGATGCTCTACTTCAAGCGGATGCTGGCGGGCGAGCCGATCCCCGTGCCCGTCGAGGGCCAGAACTGGTGCTCGCTCCTCTACACCGACGACCTCGTCCGCCAGGTCCCGCGCCTGTGGGAGGCCGCCGCCGTCCCCACCACGCTCGTCAACTGGGGCGGCGACGAAGCGGTCGGCATCACCGACTGCGTGCGGTACCTGGAGGAGCTGACCGGGGTCACCGCCACGCTCGTGCCGTCCGAAGTCACCCGCGAGACCTACCAGTTCGACCCGGCGCTGCGCCGCGAGCTGACCGGCCCCTGCGAGGTCGGCTGGCGCGACGGCATCCGGCGCACCCTGGCCGCGATGTACCCCGGGCACCTGCGCGAGCACAGCGCCGGGGGGGTGGGCGCCGGTGTCCGGGCGTAGCAACTCCGAGGCGGTCCGGGCCGCTTACCGCGCCTTCGCGGAACGCGACGTCGAAGGGCTGCTCGCGATCCTGCACCCGGACGTCGACTGGGTGCACCCGGACGGGATGGACACCTACGGGCTCGGCGGTACGAAGAGGGGGCACGCGGGCGTGAAGGAGTTCCTCGCCCACGTCCCCACCGTGCTGGGCGGAATGCGCCTGGAGCCGCTGGAGTTCATCGAGTCCGGCGACCGGATCGTGGTCTTCGGCATCCGGCAGGTCACCTCGCTGACCGGGCACACCGAGACCCTTCAGTTCGTCCACTCCTGGACGATGCGCGACGGCCGGGCCACCGCCATGGAGGACATCTTCGACACCGTCCTCTTCCACCGCCTCATCGAGAGCTGAGGGAGCGGCCCTCATGAGGTACGCCTATCTGGGGCCCGAGGGCACCTTCACGGAGGCGGCGCTGCGCTCCGCGCTCGGCACGCGGGTGCCGGGGCCGGGGTCGGTGCCGGTGTGCGAGCCGTATCCGACCGTCGCCGACGCCCTGGAGGCCGTACGGCGCGGCCACTGCGCCGCCGCGATGGTGCCGGTGGAGAACTCCCTGAAGGGCGTGGTCCCCGCCACCCTCGACGGCTTCGCCGCCACCGACGACCTGCACATCGTCGGCGAGACCGAACTGCGCGTCAGCTTCGCGCTGTTGGGCCTGCCCGGCGCCACTCTCGACGGCGTCGAGCGGGTCCGCAGCCACCCGCACGCGCTCGCCCAGTGCGGGCGCTGGCTCGGCCTGAGGCTCCCGAACGCCGTGACGGAGGCGGCCGGTTCGACGGCGGGCGCCGCCCGCGACCTGGCCGGGTCCGGCGACCCGCGCGACGCGGCCGTCGCGGCGCCCGCCGTCGCCGAGCGGTACGGGCTGCGCGTGCTCGCCACCGACATCGGCGAGCGCGAGAACGCCGTGACCCGCTTCGTCATGGTCCGCCGCGCCGGGGTGCCGCCCGCCCGCACCGGCCGGGACCGTACCTCCCTGCTGGTGTCGGCAGGCGACGGCACACCGGCCGCGCTGCCCGGGATCCTGTCCGTCTTCACGGCGGGACGCGTCAGCCTCGCGTGGGTCCAGGCGTGGCCGACCGGGCTGCGCCTGGGCGACTACCGCTTCTTCGTGGACGTCGAGGGCCACATCGACGACCAGCGGGTCCGCCACGCCGTCGCCGCGCTCTCCGACGTCGGGGCGCGGGCCAGCTTCCTCGGGAGCTATCCGCGCGCGGGGGCTCGCGCCACCGCCGTTACGGCTGCCACGGCCCTCAGGCGCCGGGTGCCGCTGCCGTCACCGCCCTTCCCCGCCGTCGTGCTGTGACCCCTGTGACCCCTGTGACCCACCCGCCCGCGCCCGTACCCCACCCCAGGAAGGACACGCCGTGAGCACTGCGCCCCGCCCGCCCGTCGGCAACCCCCAGGACCGACTGGTCCAACTCGGCCTCGGATTCTGGCAGTCCAAGGTGCTGCTGACCGCCGTGGAGCTGGAGGTGTACTCGGACCTCGCCGCCCACGGCCCGGCCGACGCGTCCGCGCTCGCCGCCCGCCTCGGTCTGCACCCGCGCGGCGCCCGCGACTTCTTCGACAGCCAGGTCGCGCTCGGCCTGCTGGAGCGGACGGACGGGGTGTACGCGAACACGCCCGACACGGCGGCCTTCCTCGACCGCGCCCAGGACACGTACATCGGGGGCCTGTTGGAGATGGCGCAGGAGCAGTGGTACCAGTCCTGGGGGCACTTGACCGAGGCGCTGCGGACCGGTGAGCCGCAGAACAACGTCGGGGGAGCGGACGGCAATCCCTTCGATGTCCTGTACGCCGACCCGGAGTTGACCAGCCGCTTCCAGAAGGCGATGACCGGCGGTTCGCTCGCCGCCTCGCAGGCGCTGGCCGCCGCCTTCGCCTGGGCGGACGTCACGAGCGTCGTCGACATCGGCTGCTCCGAGGGCATCCTGCTCAACACCGTACTGACCGCGCACCCGCACCTGCGCGGCACCGGTTTCGACCTCCCGGCCGTCGCGCCCACCTTCCACGAGACGGTACGGCGCGCCGGGCTCGGCGACCGGCTCCGGTTCGAGCCCGGCAGCTTCCTCACCGACGCCCTGCCCACCGCCGACGTCGTCGTCTTCGGCCGCGTCCTGCACGACTGGGACCTCGACACCAAGCGGATGCTTCTGAAGAAGGCGTACGAGGCCCTGCCGGACGGCGGCTCCGTCGTCGTCTACGAGTCGATGATCGACGACGACCGCCGCGTCAACGCCTTCGGCCTCCTCACCAGCCTCCACATGCTCCTCGAAAGCCCCGGCGGCTTCGACTACACCGGCGCCGACTGCGTCCGCTGGCTGGAGGAAACCGGCTTCACCTCCTGCTCCGCCCAACCCCTCGACGGCCCGGTCGCCCTGGTGACCGGCCGCAAATAGCCCTCCGGCCGGGTGTGCGCCGTCCGGCCCGCAGCCGAATCGGCCCCCGCGCCGCGCGCGCCCCGCGACCGGCCTCAGCGGGCCCCTGCGGGCCGCGCCGCCCGCGCGGGTGCGCTGAGGCACCGGCCTCGATGCCTGCCCTGGCCTGTCCGGACTCGGGGCGGACGGCTGACCGGGCCGGGCACGTGCGGCCTGCGGGGGGCGTCGAGGTGCCGGGCGCGGTCTCGCAGGCCGGGGCGGCGGTCAGTGGGGGGTGGGGGCTGCGGGGGTCGGGGGGCGGGTGTTGACCAGGGACCTCACGGCAGTGAGCACGGCGGAGATCGAGGGGCAGGCGATCGTGCCGGTGCGGGCCACGAGGGTGACGTGGCGGGTGAGGGTGAGGGCGGCGGGGGTGACGCGGACGACGGGGAAGCCGGGGCGGTCGGGGACCAGGTCGGGGACGAGGGCGACGCCCCAGCCGTGGGAGACCAGGCCGAGGACGGCCTGCATGTCGTCGGTCTCGGCCACGGCGTCCGGGGCGAACCCGGCGCCGTGGCAGGCGTGCAGGGTCAGCCGGCCGAGCGCCGAGCCCTCGTCGTAGATCCAGGGGTCACGGGCGAAGTCGGCCAGCGGCAGAGGCTTCCCGGCCCCGCCCTGTTCCGCGAGCGGGTGGCCCGGCGGCACCGCGAGCCGGATGCGGTCGCCCGCGACCGGCTCCTCGGTCAGCCCCGGCACGTCCGGCTCGGGGATCTGGTCGTAGCGGGAGGCGACGACCAGATCGAGCTGATTGAGCCGCACGGCCTGCCGGGCCTCGCTCCTGCGGACGTCGTGCAAGGTGATCCGGAGGTTGGGATGGTCGCGCCGCAGCCCGGCCAGCACCGGCACGAGCAGCGCCGGGCCCTCGTGGAAGGGCATCCCGACCCGCAGGTCGCCGTAGACCTGTCCGCTGAATTCCAGCAACTCCGATTCAGCGGTCTCCAGTTGGGACAGGATGTCCTCGCCGTGCCTGACCAGCAACCGGCCGACGGCGGTCAGCGTCGCCTTGCCGTTCGTCCGGTCGAGCAGCGGCACCCCGGTCTCCGCTTCGAGCGCCGACAGGTGCTGGGAGACCGCCGACCGCGTGTAGTTGAGCGCCTGCGCGGCCCCGGCGATCGAGCCCCGGGCCTCCACCTCGCGCAGCAGCAGCAGTTTCCGTACGTCCAGCACGCCGCAGTCCCCCCGCCCCGTGGCACCGTCAGTTTTCCTGACGCCCAGCGTCAATTACCGTCACGCCAACGGTACAGCGGGGGCCTACGGCCGACGGCTTTAATGACAACGACTTCACGCCGAACCCCCGGAGAGACCACTCATGTCCGAGCCCGTGACCGCACCCGCCCCGACAACCGCCGAGCGCGTCCACCCGCTGGAGTTCGGCATCGCGCTGAACCCGGAGGCCGCCCGGATCGATGAGCTGATCCGGCTCGCCGAACTCGCCGACAGCCGCGGCTTCGAATTACTCGGCCTCATGGACCACCCCTACATGGGCGCCGCCCTGGAGGCGTGGACGCTGCTGTCCGTGCTCGCCGCCCGCACCGAGCGCATCCGGCTCTTCCCCGACGTGGCGAATCTCCCGCTGCGCCCGCCGGCCATGCTCGCCAAGGCCGCCGCCTCGCTCGACCTGATCAGCGGCGGCCGGGTGGAACTCGGCCTCGGCGCCGGAGCCGCGGCCGACCACGGCGGAGGCGGCATGGGCGGCCCGCGCCGCTCGCCCAAGGTCGCCATCGACGCCCTGGAGGAGGCCGTCGCGGTCATCCGCCGGGTGTGGGCGGCCGGGGACACCCCCGCCGCGTACGAGGGCGAGCACTACCGGCTGGAGGGCGTCGTCCCCGGACCCGCGCCCGCGCACCCGATCGGCATCTGGCTCGGCGCGTACCGGCCCCGGATGCTGGAGGTCACCGCGCGCCTCGGCGACGGCTGGCTGCCGAGCTTCCCCTACCTCGACCCGGCCGCGGTCATCGCGCTCAACCACCGCATGGACGAGGCCGCTTCGGCCGCGGGCCGCGCCCCGTCCGACGTCCGGCGGCTCTACAACATCATCGGCCGGATCGACGGAAACGGCACCGCGCCCTTCAACGAGGGCAGCGCCGCGTGGACGGAACGGCTCACCGAACTGGTCCTCGACGGCGGCGTCAGCGCCTTCGTCCTGACCCCGATGGCCGACCACGCCCGGCAGATCGAGACCTTCCACGCCGAGGTCGTCCCTGCGGTCCGCGAAGCGGTGAGCAAGGAAGGCGCGAACCGATGAGCACGCCCCAGACCCCGGGTACGGGCGGCGGCGGTACGGCCACCACGCCCGCGGGCCGCGCCATGGTCAGTACGCTGCTCGGCGCGCACGCCGCCCTGCGCCGCGACCTGGACTCGCTCGGCCAGGCCCTGCGGCTGCTCGCCGCGAAGGACCCGGCCGCGCTCGGCGAAGTCCACGCCCGCATGGACGACTTGACGCTGCGTCAGGCTGCCTGGCAGCTCAAGTCGTTCTGCGACATGTACTGCCAGACGGTGCACGCGCACCACTCCATCGAGGACTTCCGGATCTTCCCCGCCGTGCTGCGCATCGCCCCCGAGCTGCGCCCGGTGGTCGACAGGCTCACCGCGGACCACCTGGCGCTCGGCTCGCTGCTCGACGCGATGATCACGTCGGTCGGCGCGCTGCCCGACGCCGACTGGGCCACGGCGCAGGACGCCGTGCAGGCGCTCGCCGACCACCTCGCGGCCCACCTGGACCTCGAGGAAGCGCACATCATCCCCCAGCTCGGCCGGCTGTCGAGCTGGATCTGACGGCCGTACGCGTCCCCGTAAGCCTTCCCCTCACCCCGGAGCCCCGATGTTCGCCGTCACCGTCGTGCTGTCCCTCGTCCTGGCGCTGGTCTTCGCCGCGCTCGGCACCTTCAAGGTGATCAACCACCCGAAGGCCGCCGAGACCGCGGAGCACCTGGGCCTGTCCCTGTCCCTCTCCCGCGCCATCGGCCTGCTCGAAATCGCCGCCTGCGGTGGCCTGTTGATCGGTCTGGCCTGGGCCCCGCTCGGCGTCGCCGCCGCGGCCGGGGCCGTCCTGCTGCTGATCGGCGCCACCGGCACCCACCTCAAGGTCCACGACCCGGCACAGGTCGCCGCCTTCCCCGCCTTCCTCGCGGTGCTGTCGGTGATCACCCTGATCCTCCGCCTCAAGACGGCGTGACCGAAGGCGGCGTGACCCGAGACGGCGTGACCCGAGACAGCGTGACCGAACACGGCGTGATCAAGACGCTGAAGACGGCCTGATTACGGTGCCGCCGCCCCCGCGGGGTACGGTCGCCGCGACGGTACGGCGTCCGCCTCCGCGGGCGCAGCCGTAGTGGCGCAGGAGGTGTCATATGGGTCTACGTCCGCGTACCGCGCATGAACTGAGCCTTGAGCCCCATCCCGGAGGCGGCTGGTACGGCCGGGTCTACACCTCACCGGTCGAGGTGCCCGTGCCGGGTCTCGACGGTGTCCGGCCGACCGCCGTACTGATCCACTACCTGCTCAGCCCGGGGGAGCGGTCGTCCTGGCACCGGGTGAGCTCGGACGAGCTGTGGCTGTGGCGGCGCGGCGGCCAGCTCCGGCTGCGCCAGGGCGGCACCGGCGGGGCCCCGGTGGAGAACGGCTCGGCGGAGGCTTCAACGACCTTGCTGGGACCGGGACATGACTATCCCGTCACCCATCTCCAGATGCTCGTCCCCGCGGGCACCTGGCAGTGCGCCGAGCCCGCGCAGAAGCACGAGGTTCTCGTGAGCTGTCTGGTGACGCCCGGCTCGGGCCTGGCCGACATCGAGCTGTACGAGGAGTCGGCGGCGCGCGCGGGAAATTGAGCGCTTGAGGGTGCGATATCCCGTATTGCGGGGGGTATTTGGCGCATGCAAGCCGTTGCGGTGATCCGCCAGTCACCAGTTGGCCGGAAACGCGCAATCCGGGCGGCCCGGAGAAGGCGCGCGGTGGCGCGGAGTCGGGCGCGAGTGTGCGGCGTAGGTCCGCGAAGGCGGGGAAGAACGAGGAAGACGCGAGAGGAAGGGGCGGCCGGTCAGGGCCAGACGAGACAGTAGAGCTGGTGACCGGACTCCTCGCAGCGGCGGGCGAAATCCTGCCATTCATGGAGCATCTGGTAGATCACGAACGCGTCTCTCGGACCGCGTCGGTCCGGCACGGTGGACCATATGAAGGCGGCGGCGCCCAGCGATTCCTCGTTGGCGGTGCGCAGCGGCTCGACGACCGAGTGCGGCAGCCGTACCACCGCGTAGTCCGGGTGCAGCACCACCAGTTCGAGCGGCGGGACCTTGGCGGGGGGTATGCCCTCGATGCCGGTGAGGACCATCGCGGCCATCGTCTCCGGCTTGACCTTGGTGTACATGCCGTGGCCGAGTTCGTCGCCGCCGAGTTCCTCGGGGCGCATGGAGATCGGGACGCGTGCGGCGGTGGCGCCGTCGGGCGCACCGAAATACTTGTAGGTCACCCCCACTCGGCCACCCCTGCTCCTGCCCTCGCTCGCGGTTGAACGGTTTTCCGGTACACGGTCGGCGGGGTTCGCGGGACGGCGTCGCCTGCCGGTGGGACGGGCGCGTTCGGGCTCGTGCTCGCCCGGTCCTTCACCCGGTCCGCCACCGCGCTGCTGCATTCCACTACCCGACCATCCGCAGACCCAACCACGCAACCCGATCATCGTCTCAGATGCAGGGTTGAGACGTTGCCGCGCAACGCCAGGCATTTGAGAGCATGTGCGTGTGAGCTATCCGTACGAAGCACCAGTGTCCCAGGAACTCTTCGACCGCGCGGCGGCCGTGACACCAGGCGGTGTGAACTCCCCGGTGCGGGCCTTCCGCGCCGTGGGCGGCACGCCCCGGTTCATGGTGTCCGGCACGGGCCCCTATCTCACCGACGCCGACGGCCGCGAGTACGTCGACCTCGTCTGCTCGTGGGGACCGATGATTCTCGGCCACGCGCACCCCGAGGTGATCGCCGCCGTCCAGGCAGCGGTCACGCGCGGTACATCCTTCGGCACACCCGGTGAGGGCGAGGTCGCGCTCGGCGAGGAGATGGTCGCGCGGGTCGAACCGCTGGAGCAGGTACGGCTGGTGTCGTCCGGCACCGAGGCCACGATGTCGGCGATCCGGCTCGCGCGCGGCTTCACCGGCCGGGCGAAGATCGTCAAATTCGCGGGCTGCTACCACGGCCATGTGGACGCGCTGCTGGCCGCCGCGGGATCGGGCGTGGCCACCTTCGGCCTGCCCGACACCCCCGGCGTGACCGGCGCGCAGGCCGGGGACACCATCGTGCTGCCGTACAACGACCTGGACGCCGTACGCGCCGCCTTCGCCGCGCACCCCGGCGAGATCGCCTGCGTGATCACCGAGGCGTCGCCCGGCAACATGGGCGTCGTCCCGCCGCTGCCCGGCTTCAACGCCGGACTCAAGCAGCTCTGCGCCGACGACGGCGCGCTCTACATCTCCGACGAGGTGATGACCGGCTTCCGCGTCAGCCGCTCCGGCTGGTACGGGCTCGACGGGGTGCGCCCCGACCTGATGACCTTCGGCAAGGTCATGGGCGGCGGTTTCCCCGCCGCGGCCTTCGGCGGCCGGGCCGACGTGATGAGCCGCCTCGCGCCCGCGGGCCCCGTCTACCAGGCGGGCACGCTCTCCGGGAACCCGGTCGCGACCGCCGCGGGCCTCGCGCAGCTCAGGCTGCTCGACGAGGCCGCGTACGCGCGCGTCGACGCGGTGTCGGTGGAGATCCGGGAGCTGGTCAGTGCCGCGCTGAGCAAGGAGGGGGTCGCGCACCGCGTGCAGACCGCGGGCAGCATGTTCTCCGTCTTCTTCACGGACGACGAGGTCCGTGACTTCGAGGACGCGAAGAAGCAGGAGGCATTCCGCTTCACCGGCTTCTTCCACTCGATGCTGGCGCAGGGCGTCTATCTGCCGCCGTCCGCCTTCGAGTCCTGGTTCGTGTCGACCACCCACGACGAGCGGGCCGTGGAGCGGATCGCCGCCGCGCTGCCCGCCGCCGCACGTGCCGCCGCGGAGGCCCACGCATGAGCGAGATGACCGTTGTCCACGTGATGCGGCACGGCGAGGTGCACAACCCCGACGGCATCCTGTACGGGCGCGCCCCCGGCTTCCACCTGTCCGAGCTGGGCCGCAAGATGGCCGACCGGGTCGCCGAGCACCTGGCCTCGCGCGACATCACCTACGTCGTGGCCTCCCCGCTGGAGCGCGCCCAGGAGACCGCCGCGCCCATCGCCGCCGCCCACGAGCTGGAGGTCGGCACCGACGAGCGGCTGATCGAGGCGGCGAACGTCTTCGCGGGGAAGACCTTCGGCGTCGGCGACGGGGCGCTGCGCAAGCCCGCGAACTGGAAGTACCTCACCAATCCCTTCCGGCCGAGCTGGGGCGAGCCGTACGTCGACCAGGTCGTCCGGATGACGGCCGCGCTGGCCGCCGCCCGCGACGCCGCCCGTGGGCACGAGGCCGTCTGCGTCTCCCACCAGCTCCCCATCTGGATCGCCCGCAGCTACGCCGAGCGGCGCCGCCTGTGGCACGACCCGCGCCGCCGTCAGTGCACGCTGGCGTCCCTGACCTCCTTCACCTACGACGGCGACCGCATCGTCTCCGTCGGCTACAGCGAGCCCGCGCGGGACCTGGTCCCCGCCCGGCTCCTCTAGGACTCGCCGCCCCGCGCCCCGGCCGGGGCGCACCCGTCCACTGGGCGAGTGAAGAACCGGAGCCACCCGAGGGAACCTCGGCAAGTTTTGCCGCATGCCGCGTAACCGCGAGGAACTTGTGAACGTCATGGTGGGTGACCACTTTTCTGCCCACTCGGCCGTCAGGCCGGAGAAGCCGAGAGACGGGACCGTTCCACGATGTGCGCCATGAGCCGCAGGACCCTGTTGACCACTAGCGCTGGGGCGGCGGCGGCCGGGCTCGGCGTCGCCGGCTGCGGCACGGGGAAGGGGGTGAGCGGCGGCGGAGCGACGCCGGTGGCGAGCAAGACCGGCGAGAAGTCGGGGGCGAGCGGCCGCCAGGCCCCGAAGAAGACCGTGACCCTCATCGGCGACGGATCGACGGCGTACACCGGGACGCAGCCCAACCAGCCCAGGCCCGAGCGGCTGGAGCCCGGCCAGGCGCCGCCGCAGTTCGTGATCTTCTCCTGGGACGGCGCGGGCGAGGTCGGCAACGGCCTCTTCCCCCGCTTCCGCAAGCTCGCCGAGAACCACGGCGCGTCCATGACCTTCTTCCTGTCCGGGCTCTACCTGCTGCCGGAGGGCAAGAAGCTCCAGTACGCGCCGCCGAACAACCGGCAGGGCGCCTCGGACATCGGCTACCTCACCGACCAGCACGTCCGGATGACGCTGGACAACATCCGGCAGGCGTGGCTGGACGGCCACGAGATCGGCACGCACTTCAACGGTCACTTCTGCGGCGGCAGCGGCACCGTCGGCCGCTGGACGTCGGCCGACTGGAAGAGCGAGATCGACCAGGCCAAGTCGTTCGTGAAGAGCTGGAAGACCAGCACGGGCTGGCACGACCAGGACCCGCTGCCCTTCGACTACGAGAAGGAGCTGGTCGGCGGCCGGACCCCGTGCCTGCTCGGCCAGGACAATCTGCTGCCGACCGCGAAGGCGCTCGGCTGGCGGTACGACGCCAGCTCGCCGGGCGGCAACCAGGTGTGGCCCTCCAAGCGCGGCGGCCTGTGGGACCTGCCGCTCCAGCTCATCCCGTTCCCCGGACACTCCTTCGAGGTGCTGTCCATGGACTACAACATGCTCGCCAACCAGTCGCACGCGGCCACCAAGTCCGACCCGGCCAACTACCCGGGCTGGCGCCGGCAGGCCACCGCCTCGTACATCGCGGGCTTCGAGCGGGCGTACTCGACCAACCGCGCGCCGTTCTACATCGGCAACCACTTCGAGCAGTGGAACGGCGGGATCTACATGGACGCCGTTGAAGAAGCGTTCAAGCACGTCGCCGCGGCCCGCGACAAGGCGAACAACGGCGACATCCGCATGGTGTCCTTCCGGCAGTACGTGGACTGGCTGGACGCGCAGGACCCGGCCGTCCTGGACAAGCTCAGGACGCTGGAGGTCGGGCAGTCGCCCGCCGGCGGCTGGCGGGAATTCCTCGCCGCGCCCGCCGTGAGCAGCGGCGGGACCAGCAGCTCGGGCAAGGCGCCGGTCGGCGCCGGAACCGCGACTACCTGATCCTTACTTGGGGCAATTGCCGTTTTTGGGGTTGGCGTCGGGGGCGTGGAAGATCGCGCGAAGGCCCATGCGAAACTTTTCACATGAGTCCTACGCGCGCCCTCCGACGCCGCTTTCCCCGCAGTGCCGCGGCACTCGTCGGGGCCGCCGCGCTCGCGATGACGACGGCCGCCTGCTCGTCGACCTCGACCTCGGGGACCGACAACACCAACTTCATGGGCGGCACCGGCGAGATCAACGTCCTCAAGGCCGCCGACCGCAAACCCGCCCCCGACATCTCGGGCAAGACGGTCACCGGCGGCACGGACAGCCTGGCCGCGTACAAGGGCAAGGTCGTCGTCGTCAACATCTGGGGCTCGTGGTGCGCGCCCTGCCGCGCGGAGGCGCCGAACCTCGCCGAGGTCGCCAACGCCGACAAGGACAAGGGCGTGCAGTTCCTCGGCATCAACACCCGGGACCTGGACGTCTCCAACGCCGAACGCTTCGACAAGCGCTTCGAGATCCCGTACCCCAGCCTGTACGACCCCTACGGCTCGCTGATCCTGCGCTTCCCCAAGGGCAGCCTCAACCCGCAGAGCCTGCCCGCCACCCTCGTCATCGACCGGCAGGGCAAGCTCGCCGTCCGCGCGCTGAAGCCGCTCAGCGTCGAGGACCTGCACCGGATCATCGACCCGCTCATCGCGGAGAAGTGACGTGCAGGCAAGCGCCGCCGCCGCGGTCGTCACCCTGAGCGCCGCGACCGACCCCAACCAGACGGTGCTCACCGGGGCGCTGCTGGCCGCCATCCCGATCGCCATGTTCGCCGGGCTGATCTCCTTCTTCTCGCCCTGCGTCCTGCCGCTGGTCCCCGGCTATCTGTCGTACGTGACCGGCGTCACCGGCACCGACCTCGCCGAGGCCAAGCGGGGCCGGATGCTGCTGGGCTCGTCGCTGTTCGTGCTCGGCTTCAGCGCCCTGTTCGTCTCCGGCGGCGCCCTGTTCGGCAACTTCGGCGCGCAACTGCTCGTGCACCGGCAGATCCTCTCCAAGATCTTCGGCGGCCTCACCATCGTCCTCGGCCTGGCCTTCATGGGCATCGTCGGCGGCCTGACCCAGCGCGAATTCCGCTTCCACTACCGGCCCGCGCTGGGCCTGGCCGGGGCGCCGGTGCTCGGTCTGCTCTTCGGCCTCGGCTGGGCGCCCTGCGTCGGCCCCACCCTCGGCGCCGTCAACGCGCTGGCCTTCAACGACGCCAGCGCGGGCCGCGGGGCGCTGCTGATGGCGTTCTACTGCGCGGGCCTCGGTGTGCCGTTCATCGTGGCCGCCATAGCTTTCCGTCGTACGCTCGGCGCGTTCGCGTGGGTCAAACGCCACTACGTGTGGGTGATGCGCGCCGGCGGCGCGATGCTCGTCGCGGTCGGCGTCCTCCTCGTCACCGGCGTCTGGGACCACATCACCTACCAGATGCAGATCTGGTCGAGCAGCTTCACCCCAGGGGTCTGACCCATGAGCGTCACGGAGAAAACCGAGCGCGAGCCGCGCGAGGGCAACGACAAGGGCACGGGCGGCGAAGCGCCTCAGGAGCGCGACGGGCTGGGCGCCGCGGGCGCGCAGCTCAGCACCCAGCCCGTCGACACCCTGCGCAGCGCGCCCGCGATCGGCACCCTCGCCCTGCTGCGCTGGATGTGGCGGCAGCTCACCTCGATGCGGATCGCCCTGGTCCTGCTCTTCCTGCTGTCGCTGGCCGCCATCCCCGGCTCGCTGATCCCGCAGCACTCCGACGCGCTCAAGGTCGAGGCGTTCAAGAAGACCCACCCCGGCATCAGCCCGCTGTACGACCGGCTCGGGATGTTCCACGTCTACAGCTCGCCGTGGTTCGCGGCGATCTACATCCTGCTGTTCGTCTCCCTCGCGGGCTGCATCGTCCCGCGCACCTGGCAGTTCGTCGGCCAGCTCCGGGCCAGGCCGCCGGCCGCGCCGCGCCACCTCACGCGGCTGCCCGCGTACTCGACCTGGCGCACCGACGCCGAGCCCGAGCAGGTGCTGCACGCCGCGCACAAGGCGCTGCGCGGACGCCGGTTCCGTACCGCGCTGAGCGACGGCACCGGCAAGGACGGCAAGGGCGGCGGCGGTTCGGTCGCCGCGGAGAAGGGCTACCTGCGCGAGACCGGCAATCTGCTCTTCCACATCGCGCTCTTCGGCCTGCTGATCTCCTTCGCCGTCACCTCGCTGAACAAGGCCGAGGGCGGCAAGCTGATCGTCGAGGGCGACGGCTTCACCAACAACCTCACGCAGTACGACGACTTCTCGCCGTCCACCCTCTACACCGCGGACGACCTCAAGCCGTTCGGCTTCAAGCTCGACAGCTTCGACTCCGCGTACGAGACCAGCGGCCCCGACATCGGCAGCCCGCGGGTGTTCAAGGCCAACATCCACTACTGGGACGGCGCCGACGGCAAGCCCGTCAAGGGCACGATCGACACCAACCACCCGCTGAGCATCGGCGGCGAGAAGGTCTATCTGATCGGCCACGGCTACGCGCCGATCGTCACCGTCAAGGACGCCAAGGGCAATGTGGCCTTCCGGGGCCCGGTGCCGTTCCTGCCGCAGGACAGCAACATCACGTCCACCGGCACGATCAAGGTGCCCGACGCGGTCGGCAAGGACGGCAAGCCGCAGCAGCTCGCCTTCACCGGCTACTTCACGCCGACCGGTGACGCGGGCCAGGGCCCGCGCTCGTTCTTCCCCGGCCTGGAGAGCCCGCTGCTGTTCCTCAACGCCTACCACGGCGACCTCGGCATCGACGGGGGCGTCTCCAAGAACGTCTACCAGCTCGACACGACGAAGATGACGCAGTTCAAGCTGGAGACCTCGACTCCCGGCATCAACGCCGTCGCGCTCAAGCCCGGCGAGGCCATCACCCTGCCGGACGGCGCGGGCAGCCTCACCTTCACCGGGGTCAAGACCTGGGCCAGTTTCCAGGTCTCCCACCAGTCGGGCAACGAGACCGCGCTGATCAGCGGTGTCGCCGCGATCCTCGGCCTGATGGGCTCGCTCTTCATCCAGCGCCGCAGGATCTGGGTGCGCGCCGTGCCCGGCCCCGACGGCACCACCGTGGTCGAGATGGGCGGCCTCGGCCGCAGCGAGTCGGTGCGGATCGCCGAGGAGATCGGCGACATCGCGCTCCAGCTCCAGCCGGAGGCCCCGGCCCTCCCGGACGAGGACGAGGACGAGGACCCGGACGAGGACCCGGTCGGGAATTCCGCCGGGAACGCCGAGACGGCCGCGAACGCCGAGACGGCCGGGAAGGCCGATAACGCCGATAACGCAGCGAACGCAGCGAACGCTGAGAACACGGTCGAGAGCCCCGGCGAGGGCACCGGCCAACCGGACAATCCGGTCCCCGTAGAGTCAACCCCCCGGACAGACGACGAAGGAGCCCGCGCGTGAATATCGCGTCCGCGGTCAACGAGAACTTCGCGAACTACAGCAACTACCTGATCCGCTCGGCGATGTTCGTGTACGCGCTGGCCTTCCTCGCGCACCTCGCGGAGTGGGTCTTCGGCAGCCGCAGCAAGGTCGCCGTGCAGTCCGCGGCCCTCGCCGCGGAGACGCGCGAGGCCGAGGCGGCCAAGGCGGCGGCCCCCGCGGTCACCGTCAAGGTCGCCCAGCGCGGCGGCGCCACCACCACCCTGGAGCGCCCGCGCCCGAGCATCGTCCCCAAGGTCATCACCCGCGCCTCCGCCAGCGACCGCGGCATCGCCGACGGCCCCGGCGCCGCGGGCGACGACGAGAAGGGCGACCTCTACGGCCGGATCGCGGTGGCCTTCACCGCCCTCGCCTGGCTGCTGCACTTCGGCGGCGTCCTCTTCCGCGCCATCTCCGTACAGCGCCCCCCGTGGGGCAACATGTACGAGTTCTCCACCACCTTCGGCATGGTCGCCGTCGGCGCGTACCTGCTGCTGCTCGTGCTGAAGAAGAACGTCCGCTGGATCGGTCTGTTCCTCACCACGACGGTCCTGCTCGACCTGGGCCTGGCCCTGTCGGTGCTCTACACCTCCAGCGACCAGCTCGTGCCCGCGCTGCACTCGTACTGGCTGTGGATCCACGTGTCGTGCGCGATCATCTCCGGCGCGATCTTCTACCTCGCCGCGGTCGGCACGCTGCTCTACCTGTTCCGCGACCGCTACGAGACGGCGCTGGCAGCCAACCGCACGCAGAACAGCCGCTGGGCCGACGTCATGTCCCGGCTACCCGCGGCGGCGAGCCTCGACAAGTTCGCGTACCGCATGAACGCGCTGGTCTTCCCGCTGTGGACGTTCACCATCATCGCGGGCGCGATCTGGGCGCAGGCCGCCTGGGGCCGCTACTGGGGCTGGGACCCGAAGGAGACCTGGGCGTTCATCACCTGGGTCGCGTACGCCTGCTACCTGCACGCGCGCGCCACCGCCGGGTGGAAGGGCCGCAAGGCCGCGTATCTGGCGCTGATCGCCTTCGCGTGCTTCCTGTTCAACTACTACGGCGTGAACATCTTCGTCACCGGCAAGCACTCGTACGCCGGGGTCTGATCCCCCGGGGCCGGATTCCTCACCGGTCGCCCGCGGGGTCCTCCTGGTCGCCCTCGGACGGGGCCGCGCCGCCGTCCTTGCCTTCCCTGTTCTGCTTGTTCAGTTCGCTGAGCGAGCGCAGGAACTCCGGATTGTCGTCCGGGGCGACCCACACCTGGCGGGTACGCGGCCGCGGCTCGTCGACCTCGCGCGGGTCCTCGTGCCGCCCGCGGGTCCCTTCGTGGTCCCGGTGCCACTCCGAGGGCGTGGCGCCCTCGGAGGTGCGCACCCGGACCGGGCCGCGCCGCCGGCCGATCAGCAGCCAGGCCACCGGTCCGATCAGCACCTCGCCGAAGAACAGGATGATCAGCACCCACACCAGCTTCGGCAGCCCGCGCACCTCCCGCTCGGGAGTGCCGAGGCAGTCCACGAAGGCGTAGATCCACAGCGCGATCACCATCAGGTACGGCAGGTACTTCAGCACAGAGGCCCCCCACGGAACATTGCTCAGGACGCCCAGCCTAACGAGGCGGCGCGTCCGACGCCGGAGCGGGATGGAAGACTGGGGCCCATGGCTTACGACGATCTCCGCTCGTTCCTGCGGGCCCTGGAGAAGGACGGCGACCTCCGGCGGATCAAGGCCGAGGTCGACCCGTATCTGGAGGTCGGCGAGATCACCGACCGGGTCAACAAGGCGGGCGGCCCCGCGCTGCTCTTCGAGAACGTCCGCGGCTCGGTCGCCCCGCTGGCGATGAACGTGTACGGCACCGACCGGCGGCTGCTCAAGGCGCTCGGCCTGAGCGCGTACTCCGACATCAGCGACAAGATCGCCGGGCTGCTCAAGCCGGAACTGCCGCAGGGCTTCGTCGGGATGCGGGAGGCGTTCGGCAAGCTCGCCGGGATGACGCACGTGCCGCCGAAGAAGATCAAGGACGGGCCCGTACAGGAAGTCGTCCTCACCGGCGACGACGTCGACCTCGACGCGCTGCCCGCCCTGTTCACCTGGCCGCAGGACGGCGGCTCCTTCTTCAACCTCGGCCTGACGCACACCAAGGACCCCGAGTCCGGCGTCCGCAACCTCGGCCTCTACCGGCTCCAGCGGCACGACCGGCGCACCATCGGCATGCACTGGCAGATCCACAAGGACAGCCGCAACCACTACCAGGTCGCCCAGCGCCGCGGCGAACGCCTCCCGGTCGCCATCGCCTTCGGCTGCCCGCCCGCCGTCACGTACGCCTCCACCGCGCCGCTCCCCGGCGACATCGACGAGTACCTGTTCGCGGGCTTCGTGCAGAACAAGCGGGTGGAGATGGTCGACTGCAAGACGGTGCCGCTCCAGGTGCCCGCGCACGCCGAGGTCGTGCTGGAGGGCTGGCTGGAGCCGGGGAAGACGCTGCCGGAGGGGCCGTTCGGCGACCACACCGGCTTCTACACCCCGCAGGAACCGTTCCCCGCGCTGACCGTCGACTGCGTCACGATGCGCAAGCGCCCGCTGTTCCAGTCCATCGTCGTCGGCCGCCCGCCGACCGAGGACGGACCGCTGGGCCGCGCCACCGAGCGGTTCTTCCTGCCGCTGCTGAAGGTCATCATTCCGGACATCGTGGACTACCACCTGCCGGAGGCGGGCGGCTTCCACAACTGCGCGATCGTCTCGATCGACAAGAAGTACCCGAAGCACGCGCAGAAGACGATGCACGCCGTGTGGGGCGCGCACATGATGTCCCTCACCAAGCTCGTGATCGTCGTGGACGCCGACTGTGACGTCCACGACCTGCACGAAGTCGCCTGGCGGGCGCTCGGCAACACCGACTACGCCCGTGACCTCACCGTCGTCGAGGGCCCGGTCGACCACCTCGACCACTCCTCGTACCAGCAGTTCTGGGGCGGCAAGGCGGGCATCGACGCGACCCGTAAGCTGCCGGAGGAGGGCTACACGCGCGACGGCGGCTGGCCGGAAATGGTGCTCTCCGACCCGGAGACCGCGGAACGGGTGACCAAGCGTTGGAAGGAGTACGGGCTGTGAGCGGCGAGGCGATCCTGGACGGAGGCAGCGCGAAGGCCGGGCCTCCCCGCGCGAGCGGCGGCGAACCGGTGCGGGCGTTCCTGCGGCTGGTGATGATCGAGCACTCGGTCTTCGCGCTGCCCTTCGCCTACACCGCGGCGCTGACCGCGATGTTCCTCGACGACGGCTCGGTGCACTGGCTGGAACTGCTGCTGGTCACCGTCGCGATGGTGGGCCTGCGGACCTTCGCCATGGCGTGCAACCGGATCATCGACCGCGAGATCGACGCGCGCAATCCGCGGACCGCCGGGCGCGAACTGGTCACCGGCGCGGTCTCCGTACGGTCCGCGTGGACCGGCGCGCTGATCGCCGTCGCGGTCTTCCTCGGCGCCGCCGCGCTGCTCAACCCGCTGTGCCTGGCGCTCGCGCCGATCGCGGTGGTGCCGATGGTGGTCTACCCGTACGGGAAACGGTTCACCAACTTCCCGCACGCCATCCTGGGCGTCGCGCAGGCGATGGGCCCGATCGGCGCCTGGCTCGCGGTGGCCGGCGCCTGGTCGTGGGACGCGGTGATCCTGGGGCTCGCGGTGGGTGTCTGGATCGGCGGCTTCGACCTGATCTTCGGCTGCCAGGACGTGGCGGCCGACCGCGCCGAGGGCGTGAAGTCCGTCCCCGCCCGCTTCGGCATCCCGGCCGCGCTGTACGGCGCGCGCGTCTGCCACGCCGTGACCACGGGCCTGCTGGTCTGGTACGGACTCGCCACCCACGCGGGCGTCTTCTGGTGGATCGGCCTGGCGGTCGTCGGCGCGGCGTTCCTCTACGAGCACTCGATCGTCCGGCCGCACGACCTGAGCCGCCTCAACCGGGCGTTCTTCCAGGTGAACGGTTTCATCGGAATCGCGCTCTTCGTGTGCGCGCTGCTCGACCTGAGCGTGCGCGGCCTCGGTCTGTAGAACCGCCGTCCTGGTGACCGGGCCGCGCACGCGAGGCGATGCGCGGGGCCGTGGGTCGTACGGCCCCGCGCGGGTGCCTACGAATCCAGGCCGGAGTCGTCCGCCGAGCTGTCGTCGCCGTGGCCGAAGGCGAACATGAACAGGCCCATCAGGTCCTGCGGGTTGAGGACCTTGGCGCCGGAGGGGGCGCCGACCGGGTCGGCGCCGCCGTTGACGTCGACCACCAGGGGCAGCTTGCCCTTGGCCTTGGTGTCGAACTGGGCGACGTCCAGGCTGATCCCGGCGAGCTTGCCGCCCTTGACGGCGACGTCCACGGCCACCGTCTTGTTCGGCACCTTCTCCAGGTCCGACGGCTTGAAGTCGGGGATCTGCCTGGTCAGCGAACCGAGGCTGCCTTCCAGCTCCTTGGCGACCTGCCGCGCGGGCACGGTGACCTCGACGTGGTCGGCGCCGTCGTGGTTGCCCAGCTCCTTGAACTTGGCGTTGTTCACCAGCGCCTTGCGCAGCGCGTCCACGACCTGCTGCTGCGTCTTGGCGTCCAGGCCCTTGCTGGTGTCGGGGAGCGCGCCGAGCGGCGAGTCGCCGTCCTTGGACATGGACTTGGCGAAGGACTCGAAGGACTTCAGGTCCAGGCTGATCCAGTCACCCTTGAGGGCGGACTTCACCGAGGCGAGCGAGGCGGGCAGTTCGTCGGCCATGCCGAGGAATTCGTTGAGCTGCGCCGCGTCCTTGCTGGAGGAGCCGATCAGCGTCTCGAAGCCCTTGAGGTCCAGGCGCAGGTACACCTTGTCGTTCACGGCCCGGACGTCGACCAGGCTCTTCTTGCCGGAGCCGTCGGCGCCGAGCTGGAAGGCGAAGGAGCTCTTGTCGCCGTCCTTGAGGTCCTTGAACGCCTTGTCGGCGCTGAGGGCGACCGCGACCCGCAGGTCGGCCAGCGTCTTGGCCGTCTCCTTGGTGAAGTCCTCCTCACCCTGGAGCGCGGTGTAGATCTGGTCCGCCGAGGCGTCGAAGCGCACCCCGAGGGTCAGCGACTTCTCGCCGTTGAGCTTCTCGAAAGCGTTCTTGACCTTCGTGTCCGGGCTGGAGGCCGCGGCCGTCCCGCAGGCTGCGGAACCGGCGGCGATCATGGCCACGACTCCGGCGGCGGCAAGGCCCTTGCGCATGGTGATGATGACGGACTCCTTGGACGTGACGGAAGAAAGTATGACCAGAAGGATAACTGTGCGGAGGCTGTGACTCGCGGGAGTTTCCGCCCGGCACAGGGCTGTTGGCGGGGGATCGGCGCACTTCAGTGCGTGATCACGGTCACGGGGTCGCGGGTGTCGCGGTGACCCGGTGTAGCGGTGACCCGGTGACGCGGACTGACGGCGTGACACCGTCCCGTCCCGACGCGGCCGTCGTGCCGTGGCCGTCACGCCGTGACGGCCACCGTCCGTTCGCGGAACAGGAACGCGGCCACCACGCCGCCGATCAGCCCGAACAGGTGCCCCTGCCAGGAGACTCCGCTCGCGGTCGGCAGCACCCCCCACAGGATGGAGCCGTAGACCGCGCCGACGACGACGCCGACCACGATGTCCAGCGCCCTGCGGTCCACGAAGCCGCGCACCAGCAGATAGCTGAACAGCCCGAAGACCAGCCCGGAGGCGCCCGCGGTGTTGGTGTGGGCCGGGGCTATCAGCCACACGCCGAGGCCGCCGATCACGATGACGGTGAAGGCGACGGCCAGATAGCGGCCGATGCCGCGCAGCGCGGCGATGAAGCCCAGGACGAGCAGTGGCAGGCTGTTGGAGGCCACGTGCCCGAAGCCGAAGTGGATGAAGGCGGACGGGACGACGTCGATCAGCTCGGCCGGCTTGCGGGGCACGATGCCGAGCGAGTCGAGACGGTGCCCGGCGATCACGTCGACCGCCTCGATCACCCACAGCAGCCCGACCCAGCCCAGCATGAGGACGCCGGCGGCCGTCACCCGGCCGCCCGCGCGCAGCGGTGCGAGCAGCGAGTCGGCGCGCCCTCCCGTACCGGCTGATCGTCCCGCGGTCTGTCCGTACGTCACCGAAGCCCCCCTCAGGTCCAGTGCTCTCCCGTGTGCACAACGTCCGCGCACGCCTCCCGGGTTCCCGCTCGCGCGGGTCGATCGCGGGGTCGTTAGGGTCGACCGTATGGACGACACCGAGCGCAGGCCGTGGGTGGTGGGCGTGTCCGGGGCCTCCGGGACGCCGTACGCCGCGGCCGTGCTGCGCGCGCTGCTGTCGGCGGGCGAGGCGGTGGACCTGGTGGTCAGCCGGGCCGCCCGGCTGACGCTGCTGGACGAGACCGGCGAGCCGTTCAGGGACGCGCACTGGCGCGAGGACCTGGCCCGCTGGCTGGCCCGCGGCGCCGACGGCACCACCGACATCACCCGCGACACCGGCCTCGCGGACCTGTCGGCCGTACGGTACTGGCCCGCGGGCGACCTGGCGGCGGGTCCCTCCTCCGGCTCGTACCCGGCCAAGGGGATGCTGATCGTGCCCGCGAGCACCGCGTGCGTGGCCGGGGTGGCGCTCGGTCTGTCCAAGGACCTGCTCCAGCGCGCGGCGAGCGTCACGCTCAAGGAGCGCCGCCCGCTGGTGGTCGCCGTCCGCGAGACGCCGCTCGGCGGCCAGACGCTCCGTCACCTGGTGGCGCTGGACGACGCGGGCGCCGTGGTGCTCCCGGCCTCGCCCGCCTTCTACGCGGGCGCCACGCACATCCAGGACCTGGTGGACTTCGTGGCGGGGCGGGCGCTGGACGCGGCGGGGGTGCCGCACAAGCTGTACCGCCGCTGGCGCGGCGAGCTGGGCGGGGGCCTGGGCGAGGGATCGGGCGGCTGAGCCGCGCGGCGCGCGATTCCTGCGGGCCGGATGGTCCGGACCTGGGTGATTCGGGCATCGGAAGAGCAGATGCGCAGGGCGCACACCCGTTGATGCCTTAGATTCTTGTCCGGACAGCGCAGTCGCGGCACGAACGGGAGGGTCCATTCTGATGGACGCGGTGGACAGGCAGCTCATCCAGGCGTTGCGCGAGAACGGCCGGGCGTCGTACGCGGAGCTGGGCCGACTCGTGGGTCTCTCCGGTCCGAGCGTCACCGACCGCATCAACCGCCTCGAACAGGCCGGGGTGATCACCGGCTACCGCGCCACCGTCGCGCCCACCGCGCTCGGCCTCGGCGTGACCGCGCTCGTCGGCCTCCAGTTGAGTGACGCCGCCGACCACGAAGAGGTCGCCACCCGGCTGCGCGACCTGGACGAGATCGAGGACTGCTGGTTCATCGCGGGCGACGACTCGTACATGCTCAAGGTCAGGGTCGGCGACGTCGACGGCCTGGAGCGCACCATCCGGCGGTTGTCCGGCACCAAGGGCGTGGCCAGGACGCGTACCACGATCGTGCTGTCCACCAAGTGGGAGAACCGCGTCGGGGCGCTTCCCGAAGAGGCGTGAACGGGGGTGCCTCCCGGCCGATGGCCGGGGGAGTAGCCTCGGTGAGGTCGACTTGGTAGGAGGAGCAGATGGACGCTGGGCTCAAGCGCGAGCTGGAGGAGAAGGTCTACGCCGGTGAGCGGCTGACCCGCGAGGACGGCATCGCGCTCTACGCGTCCGACGACCTCGCGTGGCTGGGCGGCCTCGCCCACCACGTGCGCACGCGGAAGAACGGTGACGTCGTCCACTTCAACGTCAACCGGCACCTCAACATGACGAACGTGTGCACCGCGTCGTGCGCGTACTGCTCCTTCCAGCGCAAGCCGGGGGAGAAGGACGCGTACACGATGCGGATCGAGGAGGCGGTCAAGCTCGCCAAGGCGATGGAGGGCGACAACCTCACCGAGCTGCACATCGTCAACGGCCTGCACCCGTCGCTGCCGTGGCGCTACTACCCGCGCTCGCTGAAGGCGCTCAAGGAAGCCCTGCCGCAGGTGTCGCTCAAGGCGTTCACCGCCACGGAGATCCACCACTTCGAGACGATCTCCGGCATGTCGGCCTCCGACATCCTGGACGAGCTCATCGAGGCGGGCCTGGAGTCGCTGACCGGCGGCGGCGCCGAGATCTTCGACTGGGAGATCCGCCAGCACATCGTGGACCACCGCACCCACTGGGAGGACTGGTCCCGGATCCACCGCCTCGCGCACTCCAAGGGCCTCAAGACCCCCTCGACCATGCTCTACGGCCACATCGAGGAGCCGAAGCACCGCGTCGACCACGTCCTGCGGCTGCGTGAACTCCAGGACGAGACCGGCGGCTTCCAGGTCTTCATCCCGCTGCGCTACCAGCACGACTTCGTGGACATGAAGGACGGCAAGGTCCGCAACACCCTCCAGGCCCGTACGACGATGGCCTCCGGCGCGGAAGCGCTCAAGACCTTCGCGGTCTCCCGGCTGCTCTTCGACAACGTGCCGCACGTCAAGGTCTTCTGGGTCATGCACGGCCTGTCCACCGCGCAGCTCGCCCTCAACCACGGCGCGGACGACATGGACGGCTCGGTCGTCGAGTACAAGATCACGCACGACGCCGACGACTACGGCACGCCCAACAAGCTCACGCGGGACGACATCCTGGACCTCATCCGCGACGCGGGGTTCCGGCCGGTCGAGCGGAACACCCGCTACGAGATCATCCGGGAGTACCCGGGCCCCGACGAGTCGCGCCGGGAGTCGCCGCAGCCGATGCGGGTGTGACGCCGGTGACAGCGCTCCCCATTGGTAATGGGTAAGCTTCCCTTATGGGTCTTACCTGTGAGCTTGATCCGCTCATTGACGACGAACTGACCGACGGCATCCTCGCCCTGTGGACCGATGTGTCCAACGCGGGGGGTGCCGTCGGTTTCGTGCCTCCCGTCACCCCGGACGACGTCCGTCCCGACATGGACCGGTCACTGGCCGCCGTCCGCTCCGGCGAACGCCGCCTGCTCGTCGGCCGCGACGAGGACGGGCGCGTCGCCGCCACCGCCTTCCTCGCGTACAACAGCCACCGGCTCATGACGCACTGGATCTGGCTCTACACGCTCATGGTCCACCCCTCCCACCAGGGCCGCGGCCACGGCCGTACGCTCATGGCCGCCGTCGAGGAAGCGGCCCGCGGCTTCCACGGCATCGAGGCCGTCCGCCTCACCTGCCGCGGCGGCACCGGCGTCGACCTCTTCTACGCCGCCTGCGGCTACAAGGAGGTCGGCCGCATTCCGGCCGCCATCCGGGTCGCCCCCGGTGACGACCGCGACGACATCGTGATGCTCCTGACGCTGTGACGTCGGCGCGACGCTCCAAGGGGCGGCCGGTGCTCCGGGTCGCACACCCTCTTCCTCCGGCGCGGAGGCGGCGTGCTTCACTGAAGGCATGTTCCGTTACACCGCACTGCGCTTCGGCCTCATCGTCGCCTCCTTCGGCGTCATCTGGGGGCTGGTCCGGCTGCATGTCCTGCCAGCGGGGCTGGGGGACTCGAACTACCTGTGGGTGGTCCTGCTCGCGCTGATCGTGTCGGCGCCCCTGAGCTGGGTACTCCTGCGCGGAGCCCGTGAGCAGGCGGCCCGTCAGGTGTCCGACCGGGTGGAGCGCACGCGGCTGAACCTCGCCGCGAACATCACCATGGAGGACGAGGCGGACGACGCCGCGCGTGACTCCGCCCGCGAGACCGCGCGCGACGCCGAGCCGCACACCGCCTGACGCCTGCCCCTTAGGCTTGCCCCGGGGTGGCCCTCGGGGTGTCCCCCCGGGGGGAGTCGCAAGGGGAGAGGTGGGGCCGGTGGCTGTGCGGGGCAAGAGGGTGCCGCGAGCCGTACGCGAGCAGCAGATGCTGGACGCGGCGGTGGCGACCTTCGCGCGGCGCGGGTACCGCGCCGCGTCCATGGACGAGATCGCCGAGGCGGCCGGGGTCAGCAAGCCGCTCGTGTACCTCTACCTCAACTCCAAGGACGACCTCTTCACGGCCTGCATCCGCCGCGAGGCCGAGGCACTGAAGGCGGCCGTGCGCGCCGCCGTGGAGCCCGGCGCCGCGGCCGACCGGCAGCTCTGGAGCGGGCTGCTCGGCTTCTTCGAGCACACCGAGGCGCATCCGGACGGCTGGACCGTCCTCTACAGCCAGGCCCGTACGGTCGGTGAGCCCTTCGCGGCCGAAGTGGCCGTGATGCGGGCGGAGATCGTCGCCTTCGTCACCGAGCTGATCGCTGCCGCGGCGCGGGACGGTGGGGCGTCCTGTGACGAGGCTCTTGCCGACCGGGAGGTCGCGGGTCTGGCGCACGCGCTGGTCGGCGCGGCCGAGTCGTTGGCGGGGTGGGGGGCGGCGCATCGGGGAGGTGCCTCGGGCAAGGAGTCCGCTGCCACGCTGATGAATTTCGCGTGGGCCGGGCTGTCCAACCTCATGGCTGGGCGGCGTTGGGTTCCCGGCCCGTAGGGCTTTGTCTTGTCTTGGCCGCCCCGCACGGGCGGGCAAGGCAAGACAACGAACCTACGGGCCGGAGACGACCCCGGTGAGATGGAGACGCCCGGGCGAGCGGACCTCGAAGGCCCCGCCGGCAGCCCCGTACGTGACAGTCCCCGGCAAGAGCACCGGCGCGTGAAAGACGGCCTCAAGCCCCTCCGCCTCCGGAACCTCGGCAGCACACCGCGCAACCGTCCACATGCCATGCGCGATAGCCCGCGGAAACCCCAGCATCCGCGCCGTCACCGGATAAAGGTGAATCGGGTTGTAGTCCCGCGACACCCTGGCATGCCGCCGCCCGAGATCGGCGGCCAACCGCCACTCGCCCACCACGGGCAACGGCGCCCGGTCGCCGCCCCCGCCCCCGCCGACACCCCCAGAAGCCGAACCGCCCCCCGCCCCGCCCCCATGCCGGGCCAGATACGTGCTGCGGTCCTCCCACACCACCTCCCCGTCCACCCGCGCCTCCGTCACCAGCTCCACCTCCGTACCCCGCCGGTGCCCGCGCAGCCCGGCCGCGTAGGCCGTGATGTCGGGCCGGTCGGCGGCGGTCAGCGGCGCGCGGGAGACCAGCGAGATCGAGGTGTGGACGAGGCCCAGCATCGGCAGCGGAAAGGCGCGGGAGGCCATGATCCGCGCGGCCAGCGGAAAGCCGAGGACGTGCGGGTACGTGAGCGGGAGCGGGCCCGCGCCGGAGGCGGGGAAGCCGCAGACCGAGGCGTAGGCGGCGAGCCGCGCCGGGTCGACGCGTACGGCAGGGGCGGTGAGCCGCACCGGCGGCACGGGGGCGGTCGCGGAGGGCCGTTTGCCGATGCCGGTCACCACGCCCCGGCCGAGGGTCAGCATGAGGGCCATGGTCAGGCCCCCAGCAGGGACTGCCCGCAGACGCGGACGACCTGCCCGGTGATCCCCCCGGAGGCCGCGGCCGAGAGCCAGGCGACGGTCTCGGCGACGTCCACGGGGAGGCCGCCCTGGCCGAGGGAGTTCATCCGGCGGCCCGCCTCGCGGATGACGAGGGGAACGGCGGCGGTCATCCGCGTCTCGATGAAGCCGGGGGCGACGGCGTTGACGGTGATGCCGCGCTCGCGCACCTCGGGGACGGCGGCCAGGGCGCGGACGAAGCCGATGACGCCCGCCTTGGACGCGGCGTAGTTGGTCTGGCCCGCGTTGCCCGCGATGCCGCTGATGGAGGCGGTGGCCACGATCCGGCCGTGGGCGTTGAGGGCGCCGGACTTCAGCAGGTGGTCGGTGGTGCGCAGCACGCTGCCGAGGTTGACGTCCAGGACCGGGTCCCAGCGGTCGGCGGCCATGTTGGCGAGCTTGCGGTCACGGGTGATGCCCGCGTTGTGGACGAGTACGTCGAGGCCGTCGGGGGCCGCGGCGGCGATCCGTTCGCCCGCGTCCGGCGCCGTGATGTCCAGCGGCAGCGCGCTGCCGCCGAGCCGGGCGGCGACGGCGGCCAGCGCGTCCGCGGCCTGCGGCACGTCGAGGCAGACGACGTGCGCGCCGTCCCTGGCCAGCGTCGCGGCGACCTGTTCCCCGATGCCGCGGGCCGCGCCGGTGACGAGCGCGACGCGGGCGCCCTCGCGCGCGGCGGCCTGCGTCCCGGACAGCGCCGGGCCGACCTCGATGACCTGCCCGCTGACGTACGCCGACTTCGGCGACAGCAGGAACCCCAGCGCGGCCTCGGCGTCGGCACCGGGCGCCAGTCGTACGAGCTGTACGGTCCTGCCCCGGCCGACCTCCTTGCCGAGGGAGCGGGTGAAGCCTTCGAGCGCCTGCTGGGCGGCGGCCTGGTGCGGGTCGGCGGGGTCGATACGCGCGCCGAGTACGACGATCCGACCGCAGGCGGCGAGCGACCGTACGAGCGGGTGCAGGGCGGCGTGCACGGCGCCGAGCCCGGCCGGCTCGGCGATCCCGGTGGCGTCGAGGACGACGGCGGCGTACGGAGCGGCGGACGCGGGAGCCGGAGCGGGTACGGCCTCGCCCGCCGTCAACCGCAGCACGGGACCGTCGAGTCGGGGGTGCTCGGCGGACCAGCGCAGCAGCGGGGTCGGCTGGGGCAGGCCGAGGCGGCGGGTGAGGAAGCGGCCGGGGGCCGTGCCGGTCAGACGAAGGTAGCGATCGGCCATTGGCCTTCTCCTTACTCTGGAGTAAGTTTACCGGCGGTAAGGCTACTGGTGAGTCACCGTTCCAGCAAAGAGTTCTGAGGTCCAGCACAGAGTTCTGAGGTCCAGCACAGAGCCCTGGGTTCCGGCAAGGAGCCCGGGGCTTCGGCAAAGAGCCCCGAGCCGCCCTCGGGGAGCCCTGGGAGATCGCATGCAGACCCTCCGCCGTGTCGCCGTCGTCGCGGGCAACCGCGTCCCCTTCGCGCGCTCAGACGGCCCGTACGCCACCGCCTCCAACCAGGACATGCTCACGGCCGCCCTCGACGGCCTCGCCGACCGCACCGGCCTGCGCGGCCAACGCGTCGGCGAGTTCGCCGCGGGCGCCGTCCTCAAGCACAGCCGCGACTTCAACCTCGCCCGCGAGACCGTGCTCGGCAGCGTCCTCGACCCGACGACCCCCGCGTACGACATCCAGCAGGCGTGCGGCACCGGCCTCCAGGCCGTCTTCGCGGTCGCGGCCAAGATCGCCCTCGGCGTCGTCGACTCCGGCATCGCGGGCGGCGCCGACACCACCAGCGACGCGCCGCTCGGCGTCAACGACGACCTGCGCCGCATCCTGCTCGCCGCCCGCCGCGCCAAGTCCGCCGGCGCCAGGGCCCGCGCGCTGACCGCCGTACGGCCCCGGCACCTCGCGCCCGACGTCCCGCGCAACGCCGAACCCCGCACCGGCCTGTCCATGGGCGACCACGCCGCGCTCACCGCCGAGCGCTGGGGCATCACCCGCCAGGCGCAGGACGAACTGGCCGCCGCCAGCCACCGCAACCTCGCCGCCGCGTACGACCGCGGCTTCCTCGACCCGTACGTCACCCCGTACCGCGGCCTGGACCGCGACCAGAACCTCAGGCCCGACTCCACCGTCGAGAAACTGGCCGGGCTCCGCCCGGTGTACGGCGGCCCGGACGGCACCATGACCGCGGGCAACTCCACGCCCCTCACCGACGGCGCGGCCGTCGTCCTGCTCGCCACCGAGGAGTGGGCGCGCGAGCGCGGGCTCGAACCGCTCGCCTACCTCACCGCGTACGAGACCGCGGCCGTCGATTACGTCGGCGGCGAGGAGGGGCTGCTGATGGCCCCCGCCTACGCCGTGCCCCGCATGCTCGCCCGCGCCGGGCTCGGCCTCGCCGACTTCGACTTCTACGAGATCCACGAGGCGTTCGCCTCCCAGGTCCTCGCCACGCTCGCCGCCTGGGAGGACAAGGACTACTGCGCGGAGCGGCTCGGACTCGACGGCCCCCTCGGCGCGGTCGACCGCGCCCGCCTCAACGTCGCCGGGTCCTCCCTCGCCACCGGGCATCCCTTCGCCGCCACCGGCGCCCGGATCGTCGCCACCCTCGCCGGGCTCCTCGCGGAGCGCGGGGGGACGGGCCGCGGCCTCATCTCCGTCTGCGCCGCCGGCGGCCAGGGCGTGACGGCCGTCCTGGAGCGCCCCTGACCCGCGGTCCGCTGACGAAAGACGGTTCCGCCGGCACAGCGCCTTGCTCACCCCCCCGGCAGGGGGAAACCCTCACCACGTCTGGAGCCGCAGCATGCCGACACGTACCAGCGGGGAACCCGAAACCCTCAAGGACGGCGACCGAGTCGTCCAGGCCGGGGTCCCGCCCCTCGTACCGCCGCCGCAGAAGGGAAGCCTGGCCGACATCCCGTTCACGAACGCGGCGGAGGCCCCGAACGACCCCGTGCTGAGCAGGAAGGACGTCCGGGCCGAGTGGCACGACGTCACGGCACGGGAGTTCAGGGACCAGGTGGTGGCCGTCGCGAAGGGCCTGATCGCGGCGGGGCTGAAGCCGGGCGACCGGCTGGCGATCATGGCGCGGACGACGTACGAGTGGACGCTGACGGACTTCGCGGCCTGGGCGGCGGGCCTGATCACGGTGCCGATCTACCCGACGTCGTCCGCGTCCCAGACGGCGTGGATCCTGGCGGACTCGGGCGCGGCGGCGTGCGTCGTGGAGAACGTGGAGCAGAGCCGCCTGGTGAGCGGGGAGCGGCGCGGGCTGCCGGACCTGCTGCATCTGTGGCAGCTCGACGCGGGCGGCCTGGCGCAGCTCACGGCGGAGGGCCGGACGCTGCCGGACGCGCTGGTGGAGGGGCGGCGGGCGACCCTGACGCCCGGGTCGGTGGCGACGCTGATCTACACCTCGGGCACCACCGGCCGCCCGAAGGGCTGCGTCCTGACGCACGGCAACTTCTTCGCCGAGGTCGACAACGCGATCGAGCTGCTGCACCCGGTGTTCACCTCGGTGAGCGAGGAGCCCGCCTCGACGCTGCTGTTCCTGCCGCTCTCGCACGTCTTCGGGCGGATGGTCGCGATCGGCTGCCTGCGCGCCCGGGTACGCCTCGGGCACGCGCCGAGCATCGCGACCGAGGACCTGCTCGCCGACCTGGCCGGGTTCCGTCCGACGTTCCTGCTGGCGATCCCGTACGTCCTGGAGAAGGTCTACAACACCGGCCGCGCCACCGCGGAGAAGATCGGCCGGGCGGCGTCCTTCGACCGGGCCGCCGGGATCGCGCAGCGGTACGGGGAGGCAGTCGTCGCCCAGCAGGCCGGTGCGGGCGGCGGACCCTCGCTCGGACTGCGGCTGGCGCACGCGCTGTACGACCCGCTGGTCTACCGGCGGATACGCGCCGCGCTCGGCGGCAAGGTGCGGTACGCGATCTGCGGCGGATCACCGCTGGGCAAGCGGCTCGCCGCCTTCTACGCGGGCGCGGGCGTGATGGTCTTCGAGGGGTACGGCCTGACGGAGACGACCGCGGCGGCCACCGTGACCCCGCCGTTGCGCCCCCGGCTCGGCACGGTCGGCTGGCCGCTGCCCGGCACGGCGGTACGGATCGCGCCGGACGGCGAGGTGCTGCTGCGCGGCGGCCAGATCTTCGCCGGGTACTGGAACGCGCCCGGCGGCGTACCGGGGGCGGCCGTGGCAGCTCCCGGACAGGACTCCGGGGGCGGCTGGTTCCCGACCGGGGACATCGGGGCGCTGGACGAGGCCGGTTATCTGACGATCACCGGCCGGAAGAAGGAGATCCTCATCACGGCGGGCGGCAAGAACGTCGCCCCGGCGCCGCTGGAGGACCGGCTGCGGGCGCATCCGCTGGTCGGCCAGTGCATGGTCGTCGGCGACAACCGGTCCTTCGTGGCGGCGCTGCTGACCCTGGAGGCGGACGGCCTCGGGCACTGGCAGCGGATGCACCACAAGGAGGGGCTGCGGCCCGCCCAGCTCGTCGACGATCCGGAGCTGCTGGCGGAACTCCAGAAGGCGGTGGACGACGCGAACTCCTCGGTGTCACAAGCCGAGTCGATCCGGAAATTCCGGGTGCTTCCGGTGGAATTCACCGAAGAGGGCGGACATCTCACGCCGTCGATGAAGTTGAAGCGTTCAAAGGTGGCGCGGGACTTCGCGGAGGAGATCGAGGAGCTGTACCGGAAGCGGCCTCGCTGACCCGTAAAAGGCAGGGGCCCCGCACGGAAGTGCGGGGCCCCTTGGTACTGCAGGTTCGGGCGATGTGATCTCTACCCTTGAGCTAGTCCAAGGACTAGCTGGGGGTGACGTTCTCCGCCTGAGGACCCTTCGGGCCCTGCGTGACGTCGAAAGTCACCGGCTGGTTCTCCTCGAGGGAGCGGAAGCCGGAGGCGTTGATCGCGGAGTAGTGAACGAAGACATCCGGGCCGCCGCCGTCCTGGGCGATGAAGCCGAAGCCCTTTTCAGCGTTGAACCACTTCACGGTTCCGGTAGCCATAAAGCCCTCCTTGGGCCCAAAGGGTTGCCCTGCTCCAGAACCTGCAACTGCGAAGTCTGAAAACTACAAAAGCCTGCGGGTTACATGCTCCGCAGGCTCTGTACTGCAAGGGAAACCAAACTGCAACTTGCGATGAGCGTAGCACGCAGGGTCGAGGCCGGGGAAGGGTCTCAAGATCGGTCTTTTCGAGCCCGTGGAAGGGGTCGCGGAGGGGGTGCCGGGGGAGGGCCGAGGGCGGGCCGTACGGCGGTCCCACGGCGGTTCGCCGACCGTCTCGCGGCGGTCGGCGCGGGACGGTTCGCCGACCGTCTCGCGGCGCTCGGCGCGGGCGTCCCGCGACCGTCACCGCGAGGACACCCCGAAGCCCCCCGGCGCGGTACGGCCCCGACCCAGGAGTAGCGTCCGACAGGTGGACACTTCTGAGCGTGACGCCGAAAGCGGCCGGACCCGCCCCCGGGTCGGCCACATCCAGTTCCTCAACTGCGTCCCCCTCTACTGGGGCCTGGCCAGAACGGGCGCGCTGCTCGACCTGGAGCTGACCAAGGACACCCCGGAGAAGCTGAGCGCCCAGCTCGTCGAGGGCGACCTCGACATCGGCCCGGTCACCCTCATGGAGTACCTGAAGCACGCCGACCAGCTCGTCGCCCTCCCGGACATCGCGGTCGGCTGCGACGGCCCCGTCATGTCCTGCGTGATCGTCAGCCAGCTCCCGCTCGACCGCCTCGACGGCCAGCGCGTCGCCCTCGGCTCCACCAGCCGCACCTCGGTCCGCCTCGCCGAACTCCTGCTCACCGAGCGGTACGGCGTCACGCCCGACTACTACCGCTGCCCGCCCGACCTCTCGCTGATGATGCAGGAGGCCCAGGCCGCCGTCCTCATCGGCGACGCCGCCCTGCGCGCCTCCCTCCACGACGCGCCCCGCCTCGGCCTCGAGGTCCACGACCTCGGCCAGATGTGGAAGGACTGGACGGGACTGCCCTTCGTCTTCGCCATCTGGGCCGCCCGCCGCGACTACTTCACCGCCCGCCCCGACACTGTCCGCGATGTCCACCGCGCCTTCCTCGCCTCCCGCGACCTCTCCCTCGAAGAGGTCGAGAAGGTCGCGGAACAGGCCGCCCGCTGGGAGTCCTTCGACCAGGACCTGCTCCGCCGCTACTTCACCACCCTCGACTTCTCCCTCGGCCGCGACCAGCTCACCGGCATCGCCGAATTCGCCCGCCGCGTCGGCTTCCCGCCCAGCGCCAAGGTCGACCTCATCTGACCCCGCTCCCCGGGCCCCCGGGAACCGGCCCCCTTGCGCGCACCGTCCCAGTGGGCATGATGCGTTGAGTCGAGGTTGTCGTACGGGGGCGGGGGTGTCTGGCGATGGCTCGTCCGACGGATTGGGATGTGCTGGATCTGGACCGGGATCCGGTGCCGGGTGATCCGTTCGAGGTGAAGGAACTCGCGCGGAAGCTGGGGGATTTCGCTGATGATGTCGCCTCGGCGCTGCGGTCGGTGCGGGGTCTGAGCGGTGACTCCGTGGTGCAGGAGTGGGCGGGGCTGTCGGGTGACGCGTACCGGCGGCAGTTCGGGGATCTGCCGGGTGAGCTGGACAAGCTGGAGCGGTCCTACCGCCTGGCGTCGGGTGCTCTGGATGATTACTGGCCGAAGCTGGAGACGGCGCAGGGTGACGCGGACCGGGCGCTGGCGCAGGGGCGCACGGCGCGGCAGGAGCTGGACACCGCGCAAAGTCAGTTGACGAATGCCGATGCGTGGGTGAAGCGGGCGCAGGACAAGTCGAAGTCCTATCAGGAGGACCCGAAGCCGGACGTGCCGCCGCCGTCGGCGGAGGAGGTGCGGGCTGCGGCCCGTAATGCCACGGACGCTAACAGCGCCCACACCACCGCCTCCACCGCCGTCCACAGCGCGCAGGCGAAGCTGGACGCGGCCAAGCAGCTGGCGGCCGACGCGGCCCAGTTGCGGGACGATGCGGCGTCGACGGCGCAGCACGCGCTGCATGAGGCGTCGGATGCGGGGATCAGGAACAAGCACTGGTGGGAGAAGGCGGTCGACTGGGTCGCGGACCACTGGGACGACATCATCGCGGTCTGCAAGGTGATCGTCGCGGTGCTGGGCATCGTCGTGCTGATCATCGGCGGTCCGCTGGCGTGGCTGGTCCTGGCCGCCGCCGTCCTGGTCCTGGCCGACACCGTCATGAAGTACCTACAAGGCAAAGCCAGTTTGTGGGACGTCCTGTTCGCGGCCCTGGACTGCATCCCCATGTTCAAGGGCCTCACCACCGCCGGCGGCCTGTTGAAGATGGCCCGCGAACTCCCCGCGCTGCTGAAGTCGGGGCGGGCGCTGGAGAACATCGCGAACAGCGTCCGCAAGGGCGTGACCGGTCTGCGCGAGATGGGCCGCGAGTTCCAGAAGCTCATCACGTGCGGCGACCCCGTGGACGTGGCCACCGGGCAAGTGGTCATGTCGGCAACGGACTTCAGGCTGCCGGGGATTCTGCCGGTCGTGGTGGAACGGCACCACCGGTCGACCTTCCGGGGCGGTCGCTGGCTCGGCCCGTCCTGGTCGTCGGTGCTCGACATGCGGCTGATCCTCGACGACGAGGGGGTGCGGTTCATCAAGGAGGACGGGACCGTCACCCATTACCCGGTCCCGCAGCCCGACACCGACGTTCTTCCGGTGGTGGGGCCGCTCTGGCCGCTGCGGTGGAACGGGGACCCGGCCGACGGGATGACCGTCCACCTGCCGGAGTCGGGGACCACGCACCACTTCTTCCCGCGCAAGGGAGCCGCGGAACTGCTGCTGCGCCGCACCGTGGACCGCAACGGGAACACCGTCGAGGTCACCTACACACCGGGCGGTGTCCCGCTCACCGTGGAAAGCTCCGGCGGCTACCGGGTCGGCGTGGAGACACGGGACGGCCGGATCACGGCGATGCGGCTGCTGAGCGACACGCGCGAGCCGAGCCTGGTCACGTACGGGTACGACGACCGTGGCAATCTGAACCGGACGGTGGACGCCAACGGCGGCGAGTTCTCGCTGTATTACGACGACCAGCGCCGTGTCACCGGCTGGCGGGACGGCCGGGAGACCACGTACACCTACGAGTACGACGCCGGCGGGCGCTGCGTCCGCGCCCACGGCTCGGACGGGATCCTCGACTACTCCTACGCGTACGCGCCGCAGGAGGGCCGGACGGTCGCCACCAACTCGCTGGGCGAGGCGACGGAATACCGTTTCAACGAGGCGTTCCAGCTGATCGGCATCACCGATCCGCTCGGCCACACCTCCTCCTTCGACTGGGACCCGGCGCCGGGTGCCGGGGAACGCCTGCTGAGCCGCACCGACGAACTCGGCCGGACCACCCGGTTCCGCTACGACGAGGCCGGGAACGTCACCCTCACCGCACGCCCCGACGGGGCCACCACCCAGGTCGAATACGGCGCGTTCGGCCGGCCGGTCCTGGTCACCCACGCCGACGGGTCGACGGCGCGCTTCACGTACGACGAGTTCGGGAACCAGGTGTCCGCCACCGACCCGCTGGGCGTGACGACGCGGTTCCGCTACGACGCGCGCGGGGCGCTCGAAGCCGTGATCGACGGGCTGGGCACGGTGCAGCAGACCGTCGTCAACGACGCGGCGGGACTTCCGCTGACCGTGACGGACGGGACCGGCGCGGTGACCGAGGTCGAACGGGACGCGTTCGGGCGGGTGACCCTCAGCCGCGACGCGACGGGCGCGGTCACGCGGTTGGCGTGGACGCCGGAGGGAGGGCTGGCCCGGCGGGTGACACCGGACGGCGCCGTGGACGAGTGGACGTACGACGTCGAGGGCAGCCTGGCGGAGCACCGGTCGGCGACCGGTGGCGTCACCCGGTACGAGAACACGCACTTCGACCTGTGCACGGCACGTACCGAACCCGACGGCTCCCGCTACGAGTTCACGTACGACTCCGAACTGCGGCTCACCTCCGTCGTCGATCCGGGTGGCGACCGGTGGAGTTACACCTACGACGCGGCCGGACGGCTGACGGCCGAGACGGACTTCGCCGGGCGGTCACTCACCTACCGCTACGACGAAGCGGGGCAGTTGACGGAGCGGGTCAACGGGGCGGGACAGTCCATCGCCTTCCGGCGCGATGTCCTGGGCAATGTCGTGGAGCAGACGGCGGACGCCGAACGTACCGAGTTCCAGTACGACGTGCTCGGCCGCATGACCCGGGCCGTCGGGCCCGCCGCGGACGTGTCCTTCGAACTCGACCCGGCTGGACGGGTCCTGGCCGAACGGGTCAACGGGCGCGAGCTCAGGTCGTGGTTCGACGCACTGGGCCGACGCACGCGGCGCCGGACGCCCGCGGGGGCGGTCAGCACCTGGACCTACGGCGCGGGGAACCGGCCGACGCGCCGGGAGGTCGGCGGTCAGACCGTGGACATCGGCTACGACGCCGCCGGTCGCGAGTCGGTCCGCCGGATCGGCGCGGACCTGACCCTGACCTGGGACTGGCGGGACGAGGCGCGGGCCACCGCGCTGAGCGTCACCCGCGGCGCCGACGGCCGGCCGACGACCCGGACGTACGAGCACACGATCGACGGTTATCTGGAAGGCGTGACGGACTTCGACGGCGCCGCGGTGCGGTTCGGGCTCGACAGCCGTCGACGGGTGACCGCCGTGACGGGGGCCGACTGGAGCGAGTCGTACGCGTACGACGCCCGCGGCGCTCTCGGCTCGTCCAGGGTCGGCGCGAGCCGGGACGACGAGGCGGCGCACACGTACGACGCCGGGCCCCGGGTCCGGTCGGTGGGGCGGAGCACCTTCGTCCACGACGCGCAGGGCCGGATCGTCCAGCGCGTGCGCAGGCTGCTGTCCGGCGGGCGGCGGGCCTGGCACTACTCATGGGACGCGGCGGACCGGCTCACGGAACTGCGGACGCCGGACGGCGAGACCTGGCGGTACCGCTACGACCCGCTCGGCCGCCGGATCGCGAAGACGCGCGTGTCGGACGCCGGGGACGCCGACCGGCACACCGACTTCACCTGGGACGGCACCCGCCTGGCGGAGCGGACTTCCGACGGGACCACCGTGACCTGGGACTACGGTGACGACGACGTCCCGATCGCCCAGACGGTCCGGACGACGGACTCCGAGCGGCCGGCCGGGAGCGCGGAGCTGTCGCCGGGGGAGGTCGACGAGCGCTTCCACGCCATCGTCACCGACCTCATCGGCACGCCGACCGAGATGGTCGATCTCTACGGTGTCGTGGTGTGGCGGCGGCCGGGTCCGGCCCTGTGGGGCGGCGGGGACGGCGGCCGTGACGACGCCGCGGACTGCCCGCTGCGCTTCCCCGGGCAGTACTACGACGCGGAGAGCGGGCTCCACTACAACTACGAGCGCTACTACGACCCCGAGACGGCCCGCTATCTCAGCCCGGACCCGCTGGGCCTGGACGCGGGCACCGACCCCTACGCCTACGTCCTCAATCCGCTGAACTGGTCCGACCCGCGCGGCCTCAAGGGCAAGTGCCTGGTCGACCTCTACCACGGCACCACGGGCGGCGGTCTGCGAGGCATCCTCGCCAACGGCGTGGACACCACGTTCAGCACCCGTGCGATGGACTTCGGCAAGGGCGGCTTCTATGTCACCAACGACCTCGAACAGGCGCAGAAGTGGTCGCGCATCCTGGCCGGCCGCTCTGGCGACGTCCCCGAAGTGGTGCACTTCAAGGTGCCCAAGAGTGAGCTGGAGGCCCTGAGAAGTAAGGTCTTCAACGGTACGAGCGACGAGCTGGCCAACTTCATCCGGCACAACCGTATGGGCGGGGCCATGCACAATTACGAACTGGTCGAAGGGCCCATGCTGTTGAACCTCAAGGCGTTCCGGAAGGGCGCGGCGGGGGTCTTCGACGGGCATCAGATCGCCGTCTTCGGCTCGAAGGCGGCCGACCTGTTCACCCGTTCACTGGTGCGCTGAGGGAGGCGCTGTGTCCGAGGACGAGTTCATCATGCCGACGTCTCCCGAGGCGCTGGAGTCCCTGCGGGACATCACCGACGAGCTGGTCGGCCTGTTCGGCCTGTCGCGCGCCGAGGCGGTGGCCCGCGTCAACCAGGCGTGGGGCGGGCAGGACCTGGCGACAGGCCCCGACCTCCTCGGCCACGAGGACCCCGAGCACTGGGCCTACGGCCTGTACTACGAGGGCGATGTGCCGTACTGGGAACCGGAAGCGGACCGCACCCACTGGCACGTCCGCCCCGCCCCGCCCCGCGACTCCCCGGCCTGGCCCCGCCATGCCGACTGACTCGCGAGTGGGCGTGCGGGGTCCCAGTGACCAGACGATGGCGGCCATGCGGCGGCTCGCCGCGCAGGTGCGGGACGAGTTGGAGCTGGCCGGGCTGCCGGTCGCGGCCGGGGGGCACCGGCTGGTGGCGCGGGGGGCGCAGGTGGAGATCGACGCGCTGGACGACGACGACCCCGGCGTCGTCGTGTCCTGGCGCCCGCACCCCAGCCTCGCCGTGGCCGCGGACCGGGCGGTCGCGGCGCGGGACGAGGCCGCGGGCACGATGCAGCGCTTCGGAGAGATCGAGCAGGCCATGAGCCCGGCGCTCGCGGCCGTGCTGACGTCGGCGGGCTTCGTCCTCGACCCCGAGGACGACCTGCTGCGGGTCACGGCCGCGCCGCCCGGCGGCGGAACAGTGGGATTGTTGGAGCGGACGACCTGACGTGGGGAGGGGGATCGGATGGGTGGGGCTCCGGATCGGCTCGCGGTCGATCTGACCGGACTTGAGGACTTCGCGCGGACGTTGGACTCCGTGCGGACGACCATGAACGGGACGCGGAAACTCTTCAACTCGTACGAGGCCAAGCTGGGCTCGGACAAGGTGTCGGGGGCACTCGACAGCTTCGAGCACAATTGGAAGGACGGCCGCAAGGAGATCGACAGCCAGTTGGAGGGGCTGTCGAAGATGGCCGACACCGCGGTGCGCGAGATCAAGAAGGCGGACAAGGACCTCGCGGACCAACTCGCCAAGTCCGCCAAGGGAGACGGCAAGTGACGACCCCCGGCGCGGACGCCGACGACAGCGGACAGCCGCGGCCCGTACGGGTGATGCCCGTCGAGCGGGAGGGCTTCTCCCTCACGGTGCCCATGACGTGGTGGGAGTTCGACCTGCACCCGGCGACCCGCGACGAGAGCGTGCGCCGCACCATCGCGCAGCGCGTCAAGGAGAATCCGGCGCTGGCCGAACACCGCGACGTGCTGGCGCGGTTCCTGCGCAAGGCGGCGCGGGACGCGTACGAGAGCGGCGCGGTGTACGTCGGCTGCATGGCGCAGAACTTCGGCGCGCTGCCGCTCACCGCGTCGGTGACGGTCTCGCTGATCGGCGCGCGGACGCCGGAGGGTGAACTGCTGGCTGCGGACCCGGCGTCGATCGTGGCCGGGCTGCGCGCGCGGGAGGCGGCCAAGGACGGCGACCCGTGGCGCAAGGTGACCACCGTCGACATCCCGGAGACGGGCCTGGCGGCGCGGACGTACGGCATCGAGGACGTCACCGTGCCGGGCGACTCGCGGACGGTGCGGACCGTGCTGATGCAGACGTTCATCCCGCTGCCGGGGCACTCCGACAAGGTCGCGCTCGTGGCGGGCAGCAGTGCCGTACTCGACCTCGCGGACTCGTTCTTCGACATCTTCGACGCCGTCACGTCGACGTTTCGGTACCGGGAACCAGGGGCTGCACCCCTCACGTCCTCCCCTGTAAGTTGAGGCATCAGCAGACCATCAGACAAATCTGCGATCAGGAGCCACGGGGGTCGGCCCTGCGGCACGTTCGACGAGAGGTAAGCCGCTATGGCTAATGTCAACGTTACGTACCAGGACATGCGGGATGCGGCCACCAAGCTGCGCACCGGTCAGCACGAGATCACCGAGAAGCTGAACACGCTGCACAAGTTCGTTCAGGATCTCGTCAACGGCGGCTACGTCACGGACCGTTCCTCGAAGCAGTTCGACCAGTCCTACAGCGAGTTCAACACCGGTGCCACCAAGACCATCGAGGGTCTGGACGGCATGGGCAAGTTCCTGGAGAGCGCGGCCGACGCGTTCCAGCAGGCGGACGAGCAGCTCGCCAAGGGTCTGAACGGCTGACGGTCCCCCCGACCGTCCGGCACGACCCGCGAGACCCGGCGTGGGGGGGGGGGGGGGGGGGGGGGGGGGGGGGGGGGGGGGGGGGGGGGGAGGAGGGGAGGGGGGGGGGGGGGGGCGCGTGGTGTGCCCTCTCATCTT
>NZ_JBVHMF010000010.1:96720-119158 GCF_055558595.1 Streptomyces sp. NPDC025721
GCCCCCCCGCCCCCCCCCCCCCCCCCCCCGCCCCCCCCCCCCCCCCCCCCCCCTCCCCCCCCCCCCCCCCCCCCCCCCCCCCCCCCCCCCCCCCCCCCGCGTCCGGCCCACACGCGCGTCCGGCGCACCCGTACGTTCGGCAGCCCCGCGCGTCCGGCACCCCCGTACGTCCGGCACACCCGTCCGTGGGGGCCGTGGGTCGTCCGGGACGCTGGCGTACGCTGGGCTGGTCCGTCCGCACTCCACGTCCGCACTCCTCCGAAAGGACCTCCCGGTGAGCGATACCGCAGCCGTCCTCGACCGTGCCGCCGCCGGTGGCCGGATCACGCCGGAGGAGGCGCTGGACCTCTACCGGTCGGCACCCCTGCACGCGCTGGGCTCGGCCGCCGACGCCGTACGCCGCCGCCGGTACGCGGGCACCGAGCACATCGCGACGTACATCATCGAGCGGAACATCAACTACACGAACGTCTGCGTGACGGCGTGCAAGTTCTGCGCCTTCTACGCGGCCCCCAAGGACACCGACAAGGGCTGGTCGCGCGGGCTCGACGACATCCTGCGGCGCTGCGCGGAGACCGTGGAGCTGGGCGGCACCCAGATCATGTTCCAGGGCGGCCACCACCCGGACTACGGGGTCGAGTACTACGAGGAGCACTTCTCCGCGATCAAGGCCGCGTACCCGCAGCTCGTCATCCACTCCCTCGGCGCGTCCGAGGTCGAGCACATGGCGAGGATCTCCGGGGTCAGCGCCGAGGAGGCGATCCGCCGGATCCACGCGGCGGGCCTGGACTCCTTCGCGGGCGCCGGGGCCGAGCTGCTGCCCGCCCGGCCGCGCAAGGCCATCGCGCCGCTGAAGGAGTCCGGCGAGCGCTGGCTGGAGATCATGGAGACCGCCCACAACCTGGGCGTCGAGTCCACCTCCACCATGCTGATGGGCACCGGTGAGACCAACGCCGAGCGGATCGAGCACCTGCGGATGATCCGCGACGTGCAGGACCGTACCGGCGGCTTCCGGGCCTTCATCCCGTACACCTACCAGCCGGAGAACAACCACCTGAAGGGGCAGACGCAGGCGACCCTCTTCGAGTACCTGCGGATGATCGCCATCGCGCGGCTCTTCCTCGACAACGTGGCGCACATCCAGGGGTCCTGGCTCACCACCGGCAAGGAGGTCGGCCAGCTCTCGCTGCACTACGGCGCCGACGACCTCGGCTCGGTGATGCTGGAGGAGAACGTGGTGTCGTCGGCCGGCGCCAAGCACCGCTCCAACCGGATGGAGCTGATCCACCTCATCCGGTCCGCGGGCCGCGTCCCGGCGCAGCGCGCCACCACGTACGAGCACCTGGTCATCCACGACGACCCGGCGAACGACCCGGTCAACGACCACGTCGTCTCGCACCTGTCGTCCACGGCGATCGAGGGCGGTACGGCGCACCCGGAGCTGAAGCTGCTGGACGCCTCGCGCTGAGGCGACCGGGGGCGGCCTGCCCCCGGAGGCCCGGCGTGCTGGATCATGGACCCATGCTGACCCTTCACGTCGCCCCGCTGCTCCGGCTCACCGCGGGCGGCGAGGCCGTCCCGGACGGCGCCGTCCTCGTCGACGGCGGCCGGGTCGTCGCCGTCGGGCCGATGGACGAGGTCGCCGCCGCGCACCCGGACGCCCGGGTACGGCGCTGGCGCGGCACCATCGGCCCCGGACTCGTCGCCGACGGCGTGCGCGTCTTCCTCGAAGAGACCTACCACGAGGACCCGCAGGACCCCGACCGGCCGCACGACCGTGCCGAGTCGGTGCGGCGCGGCATCCACGAGCTCCTCTCCCGGGGGGTGACCGGGGTGGTGGACGACCTCACCGACGCCGCCGTCCGCTCCGCCGTCGACCACACCGGCCTGCTCCGGCTCTGGCCCGGCACCACCTCGCCCGGCCTCGCCCCCGGCGGCCGGGCCGACCTCGCCGTCCTCGCCACCGACGGCTCCTGCGTCGCCACCGTCCTGGCCGGCCGCCTCGTCCACCGCCGCGCGTAGGTCCCCCGACGGGGCAGCGGCCTTGGCGGCGCGCGATGCGAATAGGGTGGGGGCGTGACGCGAGCATCGCTGGACAAGCAACCGCACGAAGTCGCCGCCATGTTCGATGACGTGGCGGCCAAGTACGACGTGACGAACGACGTGCTGTCGCTCGGCCAGACGCGGCTGTGGCGGAAGGCCGTCGCGCAGGCCCTGGAGGTGGGGCCGGGCGAGCGGGTGCTGGACCTGGGGGCGGGGACGGGCACGTCCTCGCTGCGCTTCGCCGCCGCTGGAGCCGACGTCGTGCCGTGCGACTTCTCGATCGGGATGCTGCGCGAGGGCAAGAAGCGGCACCCGGAGCTGGCGCTGACGGCGGGGGACGCGACCCGGCTGCCGTTCGCGGACGGCGTCTTCGACGCGGTCACCATCTCCTTCGCGCTGCGCAACGTCCACGACACCGCCGCCGCGCTGCGCGAGATGCGGCGGGTGGCCAAGCCCGGGGGACGGCTGGTCATCTGTGAGTTCAGCCACCCCACGTACCGGCCGTTCAGGACCGTCTACACCGAGTACCTGATGCGGGCGCTGCCGCCGGTCGCGACGGCCGTCAGCAGCAATCCCGACGCGTACGTCTACCTCGCCGAGTCCATCCGCGCCTGGCCCGACCAGAAGGGGCTCGCCACCCGGCTCCAGGAGGCCGGTTGGAACGCGGTGGCCTGGCGCAATCTCACCGGGGGCATCGTCGCCCTGCACCGGGCGACGGCTCCGTCCACGGCTCCCTCCGCGTAGGACCGCGCGCTCGCGTCAACGCGCCGCGCTGCCGCGAACCGCGGTTCAGGCGGGCCCCGCTGTGTCCCGTCGCCGGGCCTCATAGACTCGGTACCGGCCGGGCAGCTCTCGGCCGAGCAGCGCCCGGCCGATAACGACCGTCGCCGACACCGACACTCGCCGAAACGGGAGAGCCCACCGTGACCGACACCGCCCTGTCCGAGCGCAGCGCCGATGTGATCGTCGTCGGCGCCGGGCCCGCCGGTTCGACGACCGCGTACTACCTGGCCAAGTCGGGACTGAACGTCCTGCTGCTGGAGAAGACCGCGTTCCCGCGCGAGAAGGTGTGCGGCGACGGCCTGACCCCGCGCGCCACCAAGCAGCTCGTGTCGATGGGAATCGACATCTCGCAGGAGGCGGGCTGGCTGCGCAACAAGGGCCTGCGCATCATCAGCGGCGGCGTGCGTCTCCAGATGGACTGGCCCGAGCTGGCCGCGTACCCGAACTACGGACTGGTCCGCAAGCGCGACGACTTCGACGACATCCTCGCCCAGCAGGCGGTGAAGGCGGGCGCGACGCTGTACGAGCGGTGCAACGTCGGCGCCCCGATCACCGACGCGCGCACCGGGCGGATCACCGGCGTCGAGGCCAAACTCGGCGAGGAGAAGCGGCCGGTGACCTTCCACGCGCCGCTGGTGGTCGCCGCGGACGGCAACTCCACCCGGCTGTCCCTGGCGATGGGCCTGCACCGCCGCGAGGACCGGCCGATGGGCGTCGCGGTCCGCACGTACTTCACCTCGCCGCGGCACGAGGACGACTACCTGGAGTCGTGGCTCGAACTGTGGGACCGGCGCGGGCCGCAGGACCGGCAACTGCCCGGTTACGGCTGGGTGTTCGGCCTCGGTGACGGCACGTCGAACGTCGGTCTCGGCATCCTCAACTCCTCCTCCGCGTACCGCGAGCTGGACTGGCGCGAGGTGCTCAAGGCGTGGTGCGCCTCGATGCCGGAGGAGTGGGGCTACACCCCGGACAACATGACGCAGCCGATCCGCGGCGCCGCGCTCCCGATGGCCTTCAACCGCAAGCCGCACTACACCAAGGGCCTGGTCCTGGTGGGCGACGCGGGCGGCCTGGTCAACCCGTTCAACGGCGAGGGCATCGCCTACGCGATGGAGTCCGGCCAGATCGCCGCCGACGTCATCACCCAGGCGCACGCCCGTGCCACCTCCGCCCAGCGCGAGCTGGCGCTCCAGAACTACCCGCGCATCCTCCAGGACACCTACGGCGGTTACTACACGCTGGGCCGCGCCTTCGTGAAGCTCATCGGCAACCCGAAGGTGCTCCAGATCGCCACGCAGCGCGGTCTCACCCACCCGATGCTGATGCGCTTCTGCCTCAAGCTGCTCGCCAACCTCACCGACCCGACCGGCGGTGACGCGATGGACCGCGTGATCAACGGCCTGACCAAGATCACGCCGAGCGCGTGACGCTCTCCGCGTCCTGACCCGCCCGCCGGTACGTCCGACCGTCCGGCGTGCGGGTGTCTGCGTCCGTCATACCCCCGACCCTTCCCCGCCCGCGCATCGGCGCATAACGGGCAGCGGACCGCCGTGACGTCCCGGCGAGGGGGTCACGGCGGTCTTATGGTGCCAAGCGTACGAAAAGGGGGAAACGGGTCAGAGGACCCGAACCGCCCAGTCCGGCATGTAGTCGGCCATCTGGTGAATGGCCACGGGGGTCGAGGGGTTGGCCGCGTCCAGGTACTGGCCGTCGCCGATGTAGACGCCGACGTGGTAGGCGCTGCCCTGGCCGCCCCAGAAGATGATGTCGCCGGCCTGCACATTGCTGACCGAGACGGGGGTGCCGACGTTGGACTGCTCCTGGGAGGTGCGCGGCAGGTCGACGCCGACGGTGGCGTAGGCGACCTGGGTGAGGCCGGAGCAGTCGTACGAGTCGGGACCGGCGGCGCCGTACACGTACGGCTTGCCGATCTGCGACTTCAGGAAGCTGATCAGCTTCGCGACGCTGCCGGTCGCCGTGGTGGCGGACGGGCTGGCCGTCGAGGTGGTCGTACCGGAGTCGGATGAACCGGACGAACCAGAAGAATCAGAAGAACCGGACGAGTTGGCCGACGCGGTCGGTGTGGCCAACGCGGTGCGCTCGGCCGAGCGGGAGGCGGCCTGGGTGGCGGCGCGCTCCTTGGCGGCCTCGGCGGCCTTCGCCTCGGCCTCGGCCTTCGTCTTCGCGGCGGCCTTGGCGTCGGCGCTCTTCTTCGTGGCGGCGGCCTCCTTGGCGGCCTCGGCCACGGAGGCGTCCTTGGCGGCCTGGAGCTGCATCGCGATGGCGGCCTGGTCGATCGCCTGCGCGGCCTGCGCCGCGGTCACCTCGGTGGTCAGCGTGGACGCCTGGGCGGCCGCCTCGGCGGCGTTCGCGAGATCGGACGGCGTGAGGGCCGGAGTGCCGTGCGCGGGGGTGGAGTCGGTGTTGTCGGCCAGAGCCGGGGCGGCGGAGCCGCCGAGAGCGATCGCGCTGACGACGCCGCCGACGAGTCCTGCCCTGCGTACCCAGTTGGGACGGCCGGGGGCGGCGTGCCGTCGGCGGCCGGTATGCGATTCGGTCGGATGCGAGCCGGACGCGGAGGTCCGGTCGGACGCGGAGGTCCGTATCTGGTTCGGGGACATGCGGTCCTGGCTATCAGGAATGCTTGGTTCCGTTCAACAAAGGTGGGATGCGACACAGTTGACGTGCTCACGGCTCAAATGCCCCGTTTGTGATCTTGGTGCGCGAGCACTTTCGCCCGGTTTCGGATAAGCGGTCACCTATGCGCTCGTGCGCGCTTTCACGCGGGTGAATCACGTGTGAATGCCGGGCTCCGGGGTCGTCGCCGCTCGACCGCCGCGCGCTATCACGTGGAGTCGTCCAGCGCCAATTTGCCTCTGCCGAGCGCGCCTTGATAATGCGCGCACCGCTCTGACCAGCGACAACGCTTCCGCTTGTGACGTGAAGTGATCCTTTGCGGCCGTTCCGCACCATGATCACCGCTCATCCGACTTCATGATCGTTCGTCAGGTGGTGGAGATCACAAAGGTCTTGGCGTACCCCGTGTCGCAGATCACAGACCGGCAGGCATAGGATGCAGGCGGCTCAGGCTTGTGAACTGCCTCACATAGAAGCGATCTTCGTCGTTTCGGTGACGCGGACCACGGGCAAGGGCCGGCTCCTCCGCCCACCTCGGCGGGGGGACACCCACGCAGTCACTGGCGACTGAAAAGGAAGGAGCGGGGGACGGTGAATGCCTACGCGCCCATCCTCGTGCTGGGAGGCCTTGCGGCCGGCTTCGCGATCTTCTCCGTTTTCATGGCCTCGATCATCGGGCCAAAACGGTACAACAGGGCCAAACTGGAAGCGTATGAGTGCGGCATCGAGCCCACCCCGCAGCCGGTCGGCGGGGGACGCTTCCCGATCAAGTACTACCTGACGGCGATGCTCTTCATCGTCTTCGACATCGAGATCGTCTTCCTCTATCCCTGGGCCGTCACCTTCGACCGGCTGGGGATGTTCGGCCTGGTGGAGATGCTCCTCTTCGTGCTCACCGTCTTCGTCGCCTACGCGTACGTGTGGCGGCGCGGCGGCCTGGAGTGGGACTAGGGAACGCCGAGAGGACCAGGGGACCAGGGGACAGAAGGGGACCAGGAGCCAACGCATGGGTATCGAAGAGAAACTGCCGAGCGGATTCCTGCTCACGACCGTGGAGACCGCCGCGGGCTGGGTACGTAAGGCGTCGGTCTTCCCGGCCACCTTCGGCCTGGCCTGCTGCGCCATCGAGATGATGACCGCGGGCGCCGGGCGCTACGACATGGCCAGGTTCGGCATGGAGGTCTTCCGCGGCTCGCCGCGCCAGGCCGACCTGATGATCGTGGCCGGCCGGGTGAGCCAGAAGATGGCCCCGGTGCTGCGCCAGGTCTACGACCAGATGCCGAACCCCAAGTGGGTCATCTCGATGGGTGTCTGCGCCTCCAGCGGCGGGATGTTCAACAACTACGCGATCGTGCAGGGCGTCGACCACGTCGTGCCGGTCGACATCTACCTGCCCGGCTGCCCGCCGCGCCCCGAGATGCTGCTGGACGCGATCCTCAAGCTGCACGAGAAGATCCAGCACTCCAAGCTCGGCGTGAACCGCGAAGAGGCGGCCCGCGAGGCGGAGGAAGCGGCCCGCAAGGCGCTCCCGACGATCGAGATGAAGGGCCTGCTGCGGTGACCAGCAACACTCCCGAGACCCCGGAGAACCTGCCGGGACAGCGCGCCGACGCCGGTGAGGTCATCGGCGTCCGCAAGGGCATGTTCGGTGCCAACAACGGCGGCGACACCAGCGGTTACGGCGGCCTGGTCCGTACCGTCCGGCTGCCCGGCGCGAGCAACAGGCCCTACGGCGGAGCCGACGGCGTCTTCGACGAGATCGCCGACGAGCTGGAAGGCGCGTTGGAGGAGCAGGGCCTGCCCCCGGCCGAGGCGATCGAGAAGACCGTCGTGGACCGCGGCGAGCTGACCTTCCACATCGCCCGCGAACACCTGGTCACCGTCGCCAGGACGCTCCGCGACGACCCGGCGCTCCGCTTCGAGCTGTGCCTCGGCGTCAGCGGCGTGCACTACCTCGGCGACGAGGGCCGCGAGCTGCACGCCGTCTACCACCTGCGCTCGATCACCCACGCGCGGCTGATCCGCCTGGAGGTCAGCGCCCCCGACGCCGACCCGCACATCCCGTCGCTGGTCTCGGTCTACCCGACCAACGACTGGCACGAGCGCGAGACGTACGACTTCTTCGGCATCGTCTTCGACGGCCACCCGGCGCTCACCCGGATCATGATGCCGGACGACTGGCCCGGCCACCCGCAGCGCAAGGACTACCCGCTCGGCGGCATCCCCGTCGAGTACAAGGGTGCCCAGATCCCGGCTCCCGACCAGCGGAGGTCGTACAGCTAATGAGTACTCACCACGCCCCGCAGCAGGCCGACGAGCGGGAGACCACCGAAGGCCGGGTCTTCACCGTCACCGGCGGTGACTGGGACGAGCTGGCCGAGACCGTCAGCAAGGCCGACGACGAGCGCATCATCGTCAACATGGGCCCGCAGCACCCGTCCACCCACGGTGTGCTCCGGCTGATGCTGGAGATCGACGGCGAGACGGTCACCGAGGCCAGGTCGGGCATCGGCTACCTGCACACCGGCATCGAGAAGAACATGGAGTTCCGGACGTGGACCCAGGGGTCCACCTTCGTGACGCGCATGGACTACCTGACGCCGCTGTTCAACGAGACGGCGTACTGCCTGGCCGTCGAGAAGCTGCTCGGCATCACCGAGCAGGTGCCGCAGCGCGCCACCGACATCCGCGTGCTCATGATGGAGCTCAACCGGATCGCCTCCCACCTGGTCTGCATCGCCACCGGCGGCATGGAGCTGGGCGCGACCACGATCATGATCTACGGGTTCCGCGACCGCGAGTACATCCTCGACATCTTCGAGCTGATCACCGGCCTGCGGATGAACCACGCGTACGTCCGCGTCGGCGGCCTCGCGCAGGACCTGCCGCCCGGCGCGATCGACCTCGTCCGCGAGTTCGTGAAGACGTTCCGCAAGAATCTGCCCGAGTACGACAAGCTCGCCACCGGCAACCCGATCTTCAAGGGCCGCATGGTGGACGTCGGTTACCTGGACCTCGCCGGGTGCATGGCGCTCGGCGCCACAGGACCGATCCTGCGCGCCGCCGGACTCCCGCACGACCTGCGCAAGTCCGACCCGTACTGCGGTTACGAGAACTACGACTTCGAGGTGCCGACCGCCGACACCTGCGACTCCTACGGCCGCTTCCGGGTCCGCCTGGAGGAGATGCACCAGAGCCTGCGGATCGTCGAGCAGGTGCTCGACCGGCTCGCGCCGGGCCCGGTGATGGTCGAGGACAAGAAGATCGCCTGGCCCGCGCAGCTCGCGCTCGGCCCCGACGGCCTCGGCAACTCGCTCGACCACATCAAGAAGATCATGGGCACCTCGATGGAGGCCCTGATCCACCACTTCAAGCTGGTGACCGAGGGCTTCCGGGTCCCGGCAGGACAGTCCTACGCGGCGATCGAGTCGGCCAAGGGCGAGCTGGGGGTGCACGCGGTCAGCGACGGCGGCACCCGCCCGTTCCGGGTGCACTTCCGCGACCCGTCCTTCACCAATCTCCAGTCCATGGCGGCGATGTGCGAGGGCGGCCAGGTCGCCGACGTCATCGTCGCGGTGGCGTCCATCGACCCCGTGATGGGAGGCGTCGACCGATGACAGACGTGGCCATGGGTGCCACCGGGGGAGTGTCCCTGGGCATCCCGCAGATGCCCGCCCCGGACTTCCCGGCCGATGTGCGCGCCCGGCTGGAGGCCGACGCCAAGGAAGTGATCGCCCGCTACCCCGGATCGCGCAGCGCCCTGCTGCCGCTGCTGCACCTCGTGCAGTCCGAGGAGGGGTACGTCACCAGGACCGGCATCCGGTTCTGCGCCGAGGTGCTCGACCTGACCACCGCCGAGGTCACCGCGGTGGCGACCTTCTACACGATGTACCGGCGCAAGCCGTCCGGCGACTACCAGGTCGGCGTGTGCACCAACACGCTGTGCGCGGTCATGGGCGGCGACGCGATCTTCGACGAGCTGAAGCAGCACCTCGGCGTCGGCAACGACGAGACGACCGAGGACGGCAAGGTCACGCTGGAGCACATCGAGTGCAACGCGGCCTGCGACTTCGCGCCCGTCGTGATGATCAACTGGGAGTTCTTCGACAACCAGACGCCCGAGTCGGCCAAGCAGCTCGTGGACGACCTGATCGCCGGACGCGAGGTCCGGCCGACCCGCGGCGCGCCCCTGTGCACGTACAAGGAGACCGCCCGCATCCTGGCCGGTTTCCCCGACGAGCGCCCCGGCGCGGTCGAGGCCAGCGGCGGCGCGGGCCCCGCGTCCCTCACCGGTCTGCGGCTGCACAAGGGCGAGACCCCCTCGCGGGTCGTCACCCAGCGCGCCGACTCGCCGCGTGACACACCGGCCGGGCCGCGGGACACCCCGTCGCCCGCCCAGCACGCCAGCTCGCACGACGCGCCCAACAAGACCGCCGAGTCCGACCCGGCCAACGCCGCGGACCCGGTGGCCGACAACGCCAGGCAGGAGGAGGGCGAGTGATGACCGTGGACTCGGCGGAGAAGCTGCTCGCCCCCGTGCTGTCGGCCTTCTGGGACGAGCCGGAGTCCTGGACCCTGGCCACCTACCGCAGGCACGACGGCTACCAGGGCCTGGACAAGGCGCTCGCGATGGCGCCGGACGACGTGATCGCGTACGTGAAGGACTCGGGACTGCGCGGCCGTGGCGGCGCGGGCTTCCCGACCGGCATGAAGTGGCAGTTCATCCCGCAGGGCGACGGCAAGCCGCACTACCTCGTGGTCAACGCGGACGAGTCGGAGCCGGGCACCTGCAAGGACATCCCGCTGCTCTTCGCGAACCCGCACTCCCTCATCGAGGGCATGATCATCGCGTGTTACGCGATCCGCTCCAGCCACGCCTTCATCTACCTGCGCGGCGAGACGGTCCCCGTCCTGCGCAGGCTGCACGAGGCGGTGCGCGAGGCGTACGCGGCCGGTTACCTCGGCCGTGACATCCAAGGCAGCGGATTCGACCTGGAGTTGACCGTCCACGCCGGCGCGGGCGCGTACATCTGCGGTGAGGAGACGGCGCTGCTGGACTCCCTGGAGGGCCGTCGCGGCCAGCCCAGGCTCCGCCCGCCCTTCCCCGCAGTGGAGGGCCTGTACGCCTGTCCCACCGTGGTGAACAACGTGGAGTCGATCGCCTCGGTTCCCGCGATCATGCAGCGCGGCAAGGACTGGTTCAAGGCGATGGGCAGCGAGAAGTCCCCCGGCTTCACGCTGTACTCGCTCTCCGGGCACGTCGCCAAACCCGGGCAGTACGAGGCGCCGCTCGGCATCACGCTGCGGCAGCTCCTCGACCTCGGCGGCGGCATGCGGCCGGGACACCGGCTCAAGTTCTGGACGCCCGGCGGCTCCTCGACCCCGATGTTCACCGACGAGCACCTGGACGTCGCGCTGGACTACGAGGGCGTCGGCGCCGCCGGATCGATGCTCGGCACCAAGGCGCTCCAGTGCTTCGACGAGACGACCTGCGTGGTGCGGGCCGTCACCCGCTGGACCGAGTTCTACGCCCACGAGTCCTGCGGAAAGTGCACGCCGTGCCGCGAAGGCACGTACTGGCTCGTCCAGTTGCTGCGTGACATCGAGGCGGGCAAGGGCCGGCCCGAGGACCTGGACAAGCTCAACGACATCGCCGACAACATCAACGGCAAGTCCTTCTGCGCGCTCGGCGACGGCGCCGCCGCCCCGATCTTCTCCTCTCTGAAGCACTTCCGCGCGGAGTACGAGGAGCACATCGAGCGCAAGGGCTGCCCCTTCGACCCGGCCCGCTCCACCGCCTGGGCCGACAAGTCCCGTACGGAGGCCCACGCGTGACCGTCACTACCAACGCACCCTCCGGAGGGGGTCAGGCGGCGGTGCCGCCGGAAGATCTCATCTCCGTGCAGATCGACGGCATCGCGGTGTCCGTCCCCAAGGGGACGCTGGTCATCCGGGCCGCGGAACTGCTCGGCATCGAGATCCCCCGGTTCTGCGACCACCCGCTGCTCGACCCGGCCGGGGCCTGCCGCCAGTGCATCGTCGAGGTCGAGGGCCAGCGCAAGCCGGTCGCGTCCTGCACGATCACCTGTACCGACGGGATGGTCGTCAAGACGCAGCTCTCGTCGCCGGTCGCCGAGAAGGCGCAGCGCGGCGTGATGGAGCTGCTGCTGATCAACCACCCGCTGGACTGCCCGGTCTGCGACAAGGGCGGCGAATGCCCCTTGCAGAACCAGGCGATGCAGGTCGGCGACACCGACTCGCGCTTCGAGGGCAAGAAGCGGACGTACGAGAAGCCGGTGCCGATCTCCACCCAGGTGCTGCTGGACCGCGAGCGGTGCGTGCTGTGCGCGCGCTGCACCCGGTTCAGCAACCAGGTGGCGGGCGACCCGATGATCGAGATGCTGGAACGCGGCGCGCTCCAGCAGATCGGCACCGGGGTCGGCGACCCCTTCGAGTCGTACTTCTCCGGCAACACCATCCAGATCTGCCCGGTCGGCGCGCTCACCTCGGCCGCGTACCGCTTCCGCTCCCGGCCGTTCGACCTCGTGTCGTCGCCGTCGGTGTGCGAGCACTGCGCGGGCGGCTGCGCGACCCGTACCGACCACCGCCGCGGCAAGGTCATGCGGCGGCTGGCGGCCGACGACCCGCAGGTCAACGAGGAGTGGATCTGCGACAAGGGCCGCTTCGGCTTCCGCTACGCGCAGCGCCCCGACCGGCTGAGCCACCCCCTGGTCCGCAACGCCGAGGGCGAACTCGTCCCCGCGTCCTGGCCCGAGGCGCTGGCCGCCGCCGCGGCCGGGCTCAGCGCGGCGCACGGCCGCGCCGCGGTGCTGCCCGGCGGACGCGTCACCGTCGAGGACGCGTACGCGTACGCCAAGTTCGCCCGCGTCGTGCTCGGCACCAACGACGTGGACTTCAGGGCCCGCGCGCACTCCGCCGAGGAGGCCGACTTCCTGGCCGCCACGGTCGCCGGGCGCGGCCTCGACCTGTCGGGCACCGGCATCACGTACACGGCGCTGGAGAAGGCACCGGCCGTACTGCTGGCGGGACTCGAGGCCGAGGAGGAGGCCCCCGGGGTCTTCCTGCGGCTCCGCAAGGCGCACCGCAAGCGCAAGCAGCAGACGTACGCCCTGGCCACGCACGCCACCCGCGGCCTGGAGAAGGCGGGCGGCGTCCTGCTGCCCGCCGCCCCCGGCACGGAACCCGAGTGGCTGGACGCGCTCGCGGGCGGTGTCGGCCTGGACGAGACCGGGCAGGCCGCGGCCGAGGCGCTGCGCGCCGCGGGCGCCGTCATCCTGGTCGGCGAGCGGCTGGCCGCCGTGCCCGGCGGGCTGACCGCCGTGGTCCGGCTGGCCACGGCCACCGGCGCCGCGCTGGCGTGGATTCCGCGCAGGGCCGGTGAGCGCGGCGCCGTCGAGGCGGGCGCGCTGCCCGGACTGCTGCCCGGCGGCCGTCCGGTCACCGACCCGCGGGCCCGCGCCGAGGTCGCCTCGGTGTGGGGTCTGCCGGAGCTGCCGCACCGCTTCGGCCGCGACACCGGCCAGATCGTCGAGGCCGCCGCCGCGGGCGAGCTGGCGGCCCTGGTCGTCGGCGGCGTCGAGGTCGCGGACCTGCCGGACCCGGCCCGCGCCCGCGAGGCGCTGGACGCGGTCGGCTTCCTGGTCAGCCTGGAGCAGCGGCCCAGCGAGGTCACCGACCGCGCCGACGTCGTCCTCCCGGTCGCCGCGGTCGCCGAGAAGACCGGCACCTTCCTCAACTGGGAGGGCAGGGCCCGGATGTTCGACGCGGCCATCAAGCCCGACCAGGCCACCAACCGGCACCAGCTCCCGGACGCCCGCGTCCTGACGATGCTGGCCGACGCGCTCGACGTCCGGCTCGGCCTGGCCGACGTGCGGGGCGCGCGCTCCGAACTCGACCGGCTCGCCGGGTGGGACGGCCCCTGGGGCAGCTCGCCGCTGGAGTCCGCCGGATCGCTGCCCCGCCCCGAGGCGGGCCAGGCGCTGCTGGCCGGCCACCGGCTGCTGCTCGACCAGGGCCGCCTCCAGGACGGGGACGACGCGCTGGCCGGCACCCGGCACGCGGCCGTCGCCCGGCTGTCGGCCGCCACCGCCGCCGAGGCCGGTGTCACCGACGGCGACCCGCTGACGGTGACCGGGCCCGCGGGCGCGGTCACGCTGCCGCTGGTCGTCACCGCGATGCCCGACCGGGTGGTGTGGCTGCCGCTGAACTCCGCGGGGAACGGCGTCGCCTCCGACACCGGTGCCCGTACGGGCCAGGTCGTCTCCGTCGGCGGCGCCGCCGCGGTCACGCAAGAGGAGGGCACCCGATGAGCGCGCCACTGACCCAGCTCGCCGCCACCACGGAGAATCTCTCCTGGTTCGGCAACGACATCTGGTGGCTGATCATCCTCAAGGCGGTCTTCTGCTTCGCCTTCGCGATGCTGACCGTGCTCGTCGCCATCGTGTGGGAGCGCAAGGTCGTCGCGTGGATGCAGTTGCGCATCGGCCCGAACCGGCACGGCCCCTGGGGCATGCTCCAGTCCCTCGCCGACGGCATCAAGCTGATGCTGAAGGAGGACATCGTCGTCAAGCGGGCCGACAAGGTGGTGTTCATCCTCGCGCCCGTCGTGGCGGCCATCCCGGCCTTCATGGCGTTCGCGGTGATCCCCTTCGGCCCGGCCGACAACGAGGTGTCGATCTTCGGCCAGCGCACCGCGCTCCAGCTCACCGACCTCCCGATCGGCCTGCTGTTCATCCTGGCCACCGCGTCGGTCGGCATCTACGGCATCGTCCTGGCGGGCTGGTCGTCCGGCTCGACGTACCCGCTGCTCGGCGGCCTGCGCGCGTCCGCGCAGATGATCTCGTACGAGATCGCGATGGGCCTGTCCTTCGCGGCGGTCTTCCTCTACTCCGGCTCCATGTCGACGTCGACGATCGTCGAGGCGCAGCACGACCGCTGGTACGCGATCCTGCTGCCCGTCTCGCTGATCATCTACATCATCGCGATGGTCGGCGAGACCAACCGCGCGCCGTTCGACATGCCGGAGTCCGAGGGCGACCTGGTCGGCGGCTTCAACACCGAGTACAGCTCGATCAAGTTCGCGCTGTTCATGCTCGCCGAGTACGTGAACATGGTGACGGTCTCCGCGGTCGCGACGACGCTCTTCCTCGGCGGCTGGCGCGCCCCCTGGCCGATCAGCACGGTCTGGATCGGCGCGAACCACGGCTGGTGGCCGATGCTCTGGTTCATCGTCAAGGTCCAGTTGCTGCTGTTCTTCTTCATCTGGCTGCGCGGCACCCTGCCCCGGGTCCGCTACGACCAGTTCATGAAGCTGGGCTGGAAGGTCCTCATCCCGGTCTCCATGGTCTGGCTGATGCTGGTCGCCGCGGTCCGCGCGATGCGCAACGAGGACTACGACTTCACGAAGATCGTCCTGTACATCGGCGGTGTGGTGATCGCGCTGCTGCTGATCTCGCTCATCGCGGACGTCTTCAGGGACCGCGAGGAGAAGAAGGCCGCCGTCCGCGGCGGCGGCGCGCTCGCGCCACCGGACCGCTTCGACCCGATGGCGGGCGGCTATCCCGTACCGCCGCTGCCGGGTCAGGAGGCGGAGCGGGTGCCGCGGCGCCCCAGCCGGGCGGCACAGCCCCAACTCGTGGGTGCCGCCAGCGCGTCCGGCGTGTCCGGCGCGGCGGAACCGGACGTCCAGGATGCCCCCGAGCAGGAGAAGAAGGAGGACGGCGATGCCTGAGTTCCTCGGCCCGGTCGCAGGCTTCGGCGTGACCTTCAAGGCCATGTTCAAGAAGCGGCTGACCGAGCAGTACCCCGAGTACAAGAAGCCCACCGCCCCGCGTTTCCACGGCCGCCACCAGCTCAACCGGCACCCGGACGGCCTGGAGAAGTGCGTCGGCTGCGAGCTGTGCGCGTGGGCCTGCCCGGCGGACGCCATCTACGTGGAGGGCGCGGACAACACCGAGGAGGAGCGCTACTCACCCGGTGAGCGCTACGGCCGCGTCTACCAGATCAACTACGCCCGCTGCATCCTGTGCGGCCTGTGCATCGAGGCGTGCCCGACGCGCGCGCTGACGATGACCAACGAGTACGAACTGGCCGACCGGACCCGCGAGTCGCTGATCTTCACCAAGGAACAGCTCCTGTCCGGGCTCGAGGAGGGCATGGTCGACTCGCCGCACTCGATCTTCCCCGGCATGGACGAGGGCGACTACTACCGCGGCGCGGTCACCGAGGCCGCGCCCGGCACCGTACGGCAGGTCGCGGTCTCCAAGGGCGAGAAGCCGGACGAGACGGTGCGGACCGACGGCGCCACCGCGGCGGACGCGCCCGACGCCCCCGAGACGGGCTTCACCAGGACCGACGCCGAGGGCGCCGCGGTCGCGCCCGCCCCCGGCGGCGGCACGCCCGCGGGAACGGGGGACGAGGCATGATCGCCGCGACCTCCCAGCTCGCCGCCGCCGCGTCGCAGACCTCCACCGGCGAGGCCGTCCAGTTCTGGATTCTGGGCACGGTCGCCGTGCTCGGCGCGCTCGGCACCGTCCTGATGAAGAAGTCCGTGCACAGCGCGCTGTCGCTGGCCGGGACGATGATCGTGCTCGCGATCTTCTACCTGGCGCAGGGCGCGTACTTCCTGGGCGTCGTGCAGATCGTCGTCTACACCGGCGCGATCATGATGCTCTTCCTCTTCGTCGTCATGCTGGTCGGCATCACCGCCGCCGACTCGCTGAAGGAGACGCTCAAGGGCCAGCGCTGGATGGCCGCGGCCTGCGGTCTCGGCTTCGGCATCCTGCTGATCGCCGGGATCGGCAACGCCTCGCTCGACACCTTCGCCGGTGTCGGCCAGGCCAACTCCGCGGGCAACGTGCCCGGTCTGGCCCGGCTGATCTTCACCAAGTACGTGTGGTCCTTCGAGATCACCGGCGCGCTGCTGATCACCGCGGCCATCGGCGCGATGGTGCTCACGCACCGCGAGCGCACCGAGGAGCGGCGCACCCAGCGCGAGCTGTCCGAGGCGCGCGTGCGCGGCGGCGTACAGGTCACCCCGCTGCCCGCGCCCGGCACCTACGCCCGGCACAACGCGGTGGACATCCCCGCGCTGCTGCCCGACGGTTCCATCTCGGAGCTGTCGGTCAGCGCCACGCTGCGGGCCCGCGGCCAGATCCGTGACGTGTCCGCCGACGCCCTGCACCGGCTCGCCGAGCTGGACCAGCGCACCGAGGAGTACCTGGAGCGCGAGCCGGAGCGTACGGCGGTGGAGCGCAAGGCCGAACGGGCCGAGCGCGAGACCGTACGCGAGGCCGACCGGGCTTCCGACCGGGCCGAGGAGGGTGCCAAGTGAATCCGGCCAACTACCTGTACCTGTCGGCGCTGCTGTTCACCATCGGCGCGGCGGGCGTACTGATCCGGCGCAACGCGATCGTGGTCTTCATGTGCATCGAGCTGATGCTGAACGCCTGCAATCTGGCGTTCGTCACCTTCTCGCGGCTGCACGGCAACCTCGACGGCCAGGTGATCGCGTTCTTCACGATGGTGGTCGCCGCCGCGGAAGTCGTGGTCGGCCTGGCGATCATCGTGTCGATCTTCCGCTCCCGCCACTCGGCTTCGGTCGACGACGCCAATCTCATGAAGCTGTAGAGGGGCTGCGACAGTGGAGAACCTGATCGGACTGCTCGTCGCGGCGCCGCTGCTGGGCGCGGGCATCCTGCTGACCGGAGGCCGGCGGCTCGACCGCTTCGGCCACCTGCTCGGCACGCTGCTCGCCCTGGCGTCGTTCGCGCTCGGCGTGGTGCTGTTCGCCAACATGCTGGGCAAGGACGCCGACGCGCGTGGCCTGCACTCGCACCTGTTCACCTGGGTGCCGGTCGGCGGTTTCCGCGCCGATGTCGGCTTCCAGCTCGACCAGTTGTCGATGACGTTCGTGCTGCTGATCACCGGTGTGGGCACGCTGATCCACATCTACTCGATCGGCTACATGGAGCACGACGAGCGCCGCCGCCGCTTCTTCGGCTACCTCAACCTGTTCCTCGCGGCGATGCTGCTGCTGGTGCTGGCCGACAACTACTTCCTGCTGTACGCCGGTTGGGAGGGCGTCGGCCTCGCCTCGTACCTGCTGATCGGCTTCTGGCAGCACAAGCCGAGCGCGGCGACCGCGGCGAAGAAGGCGTTCCTGGTCAACCGGGTCGGCGACATCGGCCTGTCGGTGGCCATCATGCTGATGTTCACCACCTTCGGCTCGTTCGCCTTCGCGGACATCCTGCCGCGGGCCGCCGACGCCTCGACCACGCAGCACGCCACGATCACCGGCATCGGCTTCATGCTGCTGCTGGCCGCGTGCGGCAAGTCGGCCCAGGTGCCGCTCCAGTCCTGGCTCGGCGACGCGATGGAGGGCCCGACCCCGGTCTCGGCCCTGATCCACGCCGCGACCATGGTGACCGCGGGCGTCTACCTGATCACCCGCTCCGGCGCGATCTTCAACGCGGCGCCCGACGCGCAGACCGCCGTCGTCACCGTCGGCGCGGTCACGCTGCTGTTCGGTGCGATCGTCGGTTGCGCGAAGGACGACATCAAGAAGGCGCTCGCCGGATCGACGATGTCGCAGATCGGCTACATGATCATGGCGGCCGGGCTCGGCCCGATCGGCTACGTCTTCGCGATCATGCACCTGGTCACGCACGGCTTCTTCAAGGCCGGGCTGTTCCTGGGCGCCGGTTCGGTCATGCACGGCATGAACGACGAGGTCGACATGCGCCGTTACGGCGGCCTGCGCACGTACATGCCGGTCACCTTCGTCACCTTCGGTCTCGGCTACCTGGCGATCATCGGCTTCCCCGGCCTGTCCGGCTTCTTCTCCAAGGACAAGATCATCGAGGCGGCCTTCGCCAAGGGCGGCGCCGAGGGCTGGATCCTCGGCTGCTGCGCCCTGCTGGGCGCCGCGATCACGGCCTTCTACATGACGCGCGTGATGCTGATGACCTTCTTCGGCGAGAAGCGCTGGGTGCCGGACGCCGAGGGCCACGAGCCGCACCCGCACGAGTCGCCCAAGTCGATGACCATCCCGATGATCATCCTGGCCTTCGGCTCGGTCCTGGCCGGTGGGCTGTTCAGCATCAACTCCTCCTTCGTGAAGTGGCTGGAGCCGGTCACCGGGCACGCCGAGGGCGACTCGCCGATCAGCGCGGGCACCGTCACCGGCGGCACGATGGTGGCGCTGGTCATCGGCGTCGGCATCGCCTGGATGCTGTACGGCCGCAGGTCCGTCCCCGCCGTCGCGCCGCGCGGCTCGCTGCTGACCCGGGCGGCCCGCCGCGACCTGCTCCAGGACGACTTCAACCACGTCGTCCTCGTCCGCGGCGGCGAGCACCTCACCCGCTCGCTGGTCTACCTCGACCACTCCCTGGTCGACGGCGTCGTCAACGGCACGGCCGCCTCGGTCGGCGGCCTCTCCGGCCGCCTCCGCAAGCTCCAGAACGGCTACGTACGGTCGTACGCCGTCTCGATGCTCGGCGGCTCCGCGGTGCTGGTCGCCGCGACTCTTCTCATGAGGGCGGTCTGATAGCTCATGTCCTTTCCCCTCCTCACGGTCACCGCCGCGCTGCCCGCGGTAGGCGCTGTCGTCACCGCGGCCGTGCCCGCGGCGAAGAGGACCGCCGCCAAGTACACGGCGCTGGTCTTTTCGCTGGGCACGCTCGGTCTGGCCATCGCCGCGCTGGTCCGCTTCGATCCGGGCGGCGACCGCTATCAGCTCACCGAGTCGCACGCCTGGATCAAGAACTTCGGGCTCCGCTACGACCTGGGCGTGGACGGCATCGCCGTCGCCCTGATCGCCCTGACCGCGCTGCTGATCCCCTTCGTGATGCTGGCCGGCTGGCACGACGCCGAGCCTCTGGAGACCGCGGCTCCCAGCGGCTCCGCCGCGGGCAACCCCCACCTCAAGTGGCGTCCCACGCAGGGCTTCTTCGCGCTGATCCTGCTGGTCGAGGCCATGGTGGTGCTCTCCTTCGAGGCCACCGACGTCTTCCTCTTCTACATCTTCTTCGAAGCCATGCTCATCCCGATGTACTTCCTCATCGGCGGCTTCGGCGACCGGGCGCACGCGGCCGGTGAGGAAGAGGCGGCACGGCAGCGGTCGTACGCGGCGGTCAAGTTCCTGCTGTACAACCTGGCGGGCGGCCTGATCATGCTCGCCGCGGTGATCGGCCTGTACGCGGTCACCGCCAAGCAGCTCGGCACCGGCACCTTCTCGCTCCAGGAGATCCTGGCCGCGCGCGGTTCCGGGAAGCTGCACATCGAGACGTCCACCGAGCGCTGGCTGTTCCTCGGCTTCTTCTTCGCCTTCGCGGTGAAGGCGCCGCTGTGGCCGCTGCACACCTGGCTGCCGAACGCGATGGGCGAGTCCACCGCGCCGGTCGCCGTACTGATCACCGCGGTCGTCGACAAGGTCGGCACCTTCGCGATGCTGCGCTACTGCCTCCAGCTCTTCCCCGAGGCGTCCAAGTGGGCGACCCCGGTGATCCTGGTCCTGGCCGTGATCGGCATCATCTACGGCGCGCTGCTCGCCGTCGGCCAGCGGGACATCAAGCGGCTGATCGCGTACGCCTCGATCTCGCACTTCGGCTTCATCATCCTGGGCATCTTCGCGATGACCACCCAGGGGCAGAGCGGCGCCGCGCTGTACATGGTCAACCACGGCATCTCGACGGCCGCGCTGATGCTGGTCGCGGGCTTCCTGATCACCCGGCGCGGCTCGCGGCTCATCGCCGACTTCGGCGGTGTGCAGAAGGTGGCGCCGGTACTGGCGGGCACCTTCCTGATCGGCGGCCTCGCCACCTTGTCGCTGCCGGGCCTGGCGCCCTTCGTCAGTGAATTCCTCGTACTGGTCGGCACGTTCAGCCGCTACCCGGTGCTCGGCATCATCGCCACGCTGGGCATCGTGCTCGCCGCGCTGTACGTGCTGGTGCTCTACCAGCGCACGATGACCGGCCCGGTCAAGGCCGGGATCGAGGGCATGTCCGACCTGAAGGTACGTGAACTGGTCGTCGTGGCACCGCTGATCGCGCTGCTGCTCTTCCTGGGCGTGTACCCGAAGCCGGTGACCGACATCCTCAACCCGTCGGTCAAGCACACGCTCTCCGACGTGCACAAGACCGATCCCAAGCCCGCGCTGGAGGCGAAGAAGTGAGCGCAGCAGACAAGGGAGCCGTAGGTGTGGGCGCCGTCCACAGCTTGTGGACGACGGCCGCTCCGGTCGCCGACAAGATCCCGAAGCCGGACATCGAGTACGCCCAGCTCTCGCCGGTGCTGATCGTCTTCGGCGTGGCGATGGTGGGCATCCTCCTTGAGGCGTTCCTGCCGCGCCGCTCCCGTTACACCGCGCAGCTCGTCCTCGCCGTGGTCGGTCTCGCGGCGGCCTTCGCCGCCGTGGTCGCGCTCGCCGAGAAGGGGTACGGCACCACGAAGGCGCATGTCGCCGCGATGGGCGCGGTCGCCGTGGACGGTCCCGCGCTCTTCCTCCAGGGCACGATCCTGCTGGTGGCGATCGTGGCCGTCTTCACCTTCGCCGAACGGCGCCTGGACCCGAAGGCGCACGGCAACAACGTCGACTCCTTCGCGGCCCAGGGCTCCGCCGTCCCCGGCGGCGAGCAGGAGAAGGCCGCGGTCAAGGCCGGTTTCACCACCACCGAGGTCTTCCCGCTGCTGCTCTTCGCGGTCGGCGGCATGCTGGTCTTCCCGGCGGCGAACGACCTGCTGACGCTCTTCGTCGCCCTCGAGGTCTTCTCGCTGCCGCTGTACATCCTGTGCGCGCTGGCCCGCCGCAACCGCCTGCTGTCGCAGGAAGCCGCCGTCAAGTACTTCCTGCTCGGCGCCTTCTCCTCGGCCTTCCTGCTCTTCGGGATCGCCCTGCTCTACGGCTACTCGGGCACGGTCACCTACGGCGGCATCGCCTCGGTCATCGACGGCACCGCCCCGATGACCCCGGCGCTCGCCAACAGCACCGGCAACGACGCGCTGCTCCTGATCGGCTTCGCGATGGTCGCGGTCGGCCTGCTCTTCAAGGTCGGCGCCGTCCCGTTCCACATGTGGACCCCGGACGTCTACCAGGGCGCGCCGACCCCGGTCACCGGCTTCATGGCCGCCGCCACCAAGGTCGCCGCCTTCGGCGCGCTGCTGCGGCTGCTGTACGTCGTCCTGCCCGGACTGCGCTGGGACTGGCGGCCCGTCATGTGGGGCGTCGCCATCCTCACGATGCTGGCGGGCGCGATCATCGCCGTCACCCAGACCGATGTGAAGCGGCTGCTGGCCTACTCCTCGGTCGCCCACGCCGGGTTCATCCTGGCGGGCGTGATCGCCACCGACAAGGAGGGCGTCTCCTCCGTCCTGTTCTACCTCGCCGCGTACTCCTTCGTGACCCTCGGCGCCTTCGCCGTCGTCACTTTGGTGCGCGACGCGGGCGGCGAGGCCACGCACCTGTCGCGGTGGGCCGGTCTCGGGCGGCGCTCGCCGCTGGTCGCGGCCGTCTTCGCCGTGTTCCTGCTGGCCTTCGCGGGCATCCCGCTGACGTCCGGTTTCGCGGGGAAGTTCGCGGTGTTCAAGGCCGCGGCGCAGGGCGGTGCGATGCCGCTGGTCATCGTCGGTGTCATCTCGTCGGCCATCGCGGCCTTCTTCTACATCCGCGTGATCGTGCTGATGTTCTTCAGCGAGCCGAAGGCGGACGGTCCGTCCGTCGCGGTGCCGAGCCCGTTGACGTCCACCGCCATCGCCATAGGAGTGGCCGTCACGATCGTGCTGGGCCTGGCCCCCCAGTACTTCCTGGATCTGGCCGACAAGGCGGGCGTGTTCGTCCGCTGACCGTCTCCTCGCCGCCGCCGGGGGGGGGGGGGGGGGGGGGCGGGGGGGGGGGGGGGGGGGGGGGGGGGGGGGGGGGGGGGGGGGGGGGGGCGAGGGGGGGGGGGGGTGGGGGAGG
>NZ_JBVHMF010000010.1:119168-143423 GCF_055558595.1 Streptomyces sp. NPDC025721
GCCTTTTCTCCCCCCCCCCCCCCCCCCCCCCCCCCCCCCCCCCCCCCCCCCCCCCCCCCCCCCCCCCCCCCCCCCCCCCCGGCGCGTGGGGGGCGTGCGGGCACCCGGCCACCTGCCGTTGCCCCGGGGGACGGGGCGGGGTCAGTTGGGGACGGCGAGGAGGAGGGCGAAGCGGGACTGGGGGTCGGTCCACCAGTGGCGGACGGTGAAGCCGCCTTCGTGGAGTTCGGCCGTGAGGGAGTCGCGGCGGAATTTGCAGGAGATCTCGGTGCGAAGGTGCTCGCCGGGGGTGAAGCCGGTGGTGAGGTCGAGGTCGGGGATCTTGACGGTCTGGGCGGTACGGGAGCGCAGGTGCATCTCGATCCGCTCGTGGTCGGTGTTCCACAGGGCGACGTGGTCGAAGGCGTCGGGGTCGAAGTCGGCGCCGAGCTCGCGGTTGAGCACGTGCAGGACGTTCTTGTTGAACTCGGCGGTGATGCCCTGCGAGTCGTCGTAGGCGCGGATCAGGACGTCCGGGTCCTTGACCAGGTCGGCGCCGAGGAGCAGGACGTCATCGCTGGTGAGGGAGAGGGACAGCGTCCGGTAGAAGGCGCGGCGCTGGGCCGCGTCGAAGTTGCCGATGGTGCTGCCGAGGAAGGCCAGCAGGCGCGGACCCGGCTCGTCGGACAGCGCGAGACCGCTCTCGAAGTCGGCGACGGTCGCGGCGACGCGCAGCCCCGGGTAGTCGCGGACGATCGCCTCACCGGCCTCTTCGAGGGCGGACGCGCTGACGTCCAGCGGCGCGTAGCGCGACAGCGTGCCGCCCGAGGTCAGCGCGTCGAGCAGCAGCCGCGTCTTGCGGGAGGAGCCCGAGCCCAGCTCGATCAGGGTCGCGGCCCGGGTGAGCTGCGCGATCTCGGGGGCCCTGCGGGTCAGGATCTCCTGCTCGGCGCGGGTCGGGTAGTACTCCGGCAGCCGCGTGATCTGCTCGAAGAGGTCGCTGCCGCGCTTGTCGTAGAACCACTTGGGCGGCAGGGTGCGCGGCGCGGTGGTGAGCCCGCCGAGCACGTCGGCGCGCAGTGAGGTCGTGAAGTAGTCGGCGGGCAGCCGGTCGTCGAGGGTGAAGCGGCTGCCACCCGTGCGGCTCTCGTCCATGCTGCTCTCCTCCATAAGGTGCGGGTGCGGGTCCTCGCGTGTGCGGTCCTTGCCCCGGGCGTCCTCGCGGTCGGTACGGACAGGGGTCGGCGGGCGCAGCGGGATGATCCGTACGCCCTCGGTGGTCGCCAACAGCAGCGACCGGTCCGGGACTTCGTGCCAGTCGCCCGGAGCGTCGTCCGGCTCCGAGGCGACGAGCACGGACCCCCCGGAGGCCACGGCCTCCGCGGACCCCGGCACATCGCGGCCGGTACGGAACCACAGCGTGTCCCCGTACGCCGTGGCCGCGATCGTCCGGCCGTCCGTGAGCAGCAGATTGAGCCGCGCGGTCGGCCGGGCGGCGGCGACCTCACGTACGACGGAGGCGAGCGCCCCGCCCGGCGGCTGGCCCTGCCGCAGCCGCCGGGTGAGCAGCGCCCACAACAGCGCCGAGTCGCTGTGGGACGCGAGGCCCAGCAGTTCGGCGGAGGTCAGATCGGTGGGCAGCCGCTCCCAGTCGGCGACGGCGCCGTTGTGGCTGAACAGCCAGCGGCCGTCACGGAAGGGCGCGGCGGCCGACTCGTCCTGCGTGGTGCCCGCGGTCGCGGACCGTACCGCCGCCAGGACGGCGCCGGCCCGGATCGTCCGGGCCAGCTCGGTGAAGTTGGCGTCCGACCAGACGGGTACGGCCCGCCGGTAACGGGCGGGGAGCGGGAAGCCCTCGTCACCCTCCTCGGGCGAGGGCTCCAGCGGGTACCAACCCACGCCGAAACCATCCGCGTTCACCGTGCCGTGCCGTTGGAGCCGCGGCTGCCACGACTGCTCGTACAGTCCGCGCGACGGCTCGGTGAGCAGCCGAGCCAGCGTCAACGGCGGCCCGACGTACGCGAGATGACGGCACATCAGCCGCGCCCGGCTTCCGAGGACGGGGACGCGGACGGAGACGTGGACGCCGACGCGGACGGAGACGTGGACGCCGACCCGGACCCTGCCCCCGGCCCCGACGCGTCCCGCGCCGTCCTGAACCCGGCGAAGATCTGCCGCCGGATCGGATAGTCCCAGTTGCGGAACGTCCCGCGCGCCGCCACCTGGTCCGCGCCGAACGACCCGCCGCGCAGCACCTTGTAGTCGGGACCGAAGAAGACGTCGGAATACTCCTTGTACGGGAACGCCTCGAAGCCCGGGTACGGCGCGAAGTCCGAGGACGTCCACTCCCATACGTCGCCCAGGAGTTGACGCGCGCCGCAGGGCGCCGCACCGGCCGGGTAACTGCCTGCGGGCGCGGGCCGCAGGTGCGTCTGGCCGAGATTGGCGTGCTCGGGACCGGGATCGGCGTCACCCCACGGGTAGCGCAGCGAGCGCCCGGTCGCCGGGTCGTGCCGCGCCGCCTTCTCCCACTCCTCCTCGGTCGGCAGCCGCCGCCCCGCCCAGCGGGCGTACGCGTCGGCCTCGTACCAACACACGTGCACGACCGGCTCGTTGACCCGTACGGGCTCGGTCCGGCCGAAGACGCGCCGGGTCCAGACGGAGGCGCCGTCGTCGTACGACCAGAAGAGCGGCGCTTCGAGGCCCGCGTCCTGGACGTGCCGCCAGCCCTCCTCGGTCCACCAGCGGGCGTCCTGGTAGCCGCCCGCCGCGATGAAGGCGAGGTAGTCGCCGTTGGTGACCGGCACGGTGTCCAGCCAGAAGGCGGCGACGTCCACGGTGTGCTGGGGGCGCTCGTTGTCCAGCGCCCACGGCTCGGTGCTGGTGCCCATCGTGAACGGGCCGCCGGGGACGAGGACTTCGGCGGGCAGCACGGCCGCGTCCGCGGGCGCCTGCGGAGGCTCGGGGGCCTCCAGGACGGCCGGGCCGCTGCGGAGCTGATGGGTGGCGAGCATCGTCTCGTCGTGCTGCTGCTCGTGCTGGGCGAGCATCCCGAAGACGAAGCCGTCCGCGAGCAGCCGTTCCGCCCGCTCCCGCTTCAGGGACGGCGAGTCGTTGGGCGAGGTGTCGACGGCGTCCAGTACGTCGACGGTCTCGGCGCGTACCTCCGCCACGTACGCCCTGGCCTCGTCGGGGCCGAGCAGCGGCAGCGCGGGACGGTCGGCGCGCGGGTGCTGGAAGGCGTCGTAGAGCTGGTCGAGGTCGGGCCGCAGGCCCGGCCTGCCGCCGGCCTCACGGACCAGCCACAGCTCTTCCTGGTTGCCGATGTGCGCCAGGTCCCAGACCAGCGGGGACATCAGCGGCGAGTGCTGCGCGGCCAGATCCGCGTCGTCCACGCAGTCGGTGAGGGCCATGGTCCTGCGCCGGGCGGTCTCCAGCGCGGCGAGCGCCCGCGCCTTGACATCAAAGCCGCCGGAGCCGCCTGAGCCACCGGAAGTCCCGGACCCGCCGGAAGCCCCGGAGCCACCGGACCCGTCAGCACCGCCCGAAGCACGCGAAGCGCCCGAAGCGCCCGAAGCCGAGCCAGGCGTGGCGGAAGCGGCCGAAGTGCTGGATGCGCCAGAAGTGAGGGAAGTGCCGGGTGAGGCACTGTTTTCGGCCGTGTTCCGGCCGTCGGTACGAGGGTTTGTCACGACATGCCTTCCGGAGGGTCAGACGCGGCGCAGCGCGTCCAACTGGTCGTGGGCGGGACATCGTCCGCGTTCTGGATAGCGCTCGGCGAAGTCGGCGACGGCCAGCCGCAGGGCCGCCGGCGCGTCGGTACGCGCCAGCGCACCGGCAGCGGCGTCGAAACAGGCCCGTACGGCCTCACCGATGACGGGGTCGGCGGGGCCGACCCGGGCGGCGCGCCGCCACATCTCCTCGGACGGCATCGGATCGCCGTCCTCGCAGAGCGGCTCGGTGGCCGCGTGGGCGGCCTCGGCGGCGACGGGGTCGTCCAGCAGTGTCGCCGTCAGCACGGTCGGGACGATCCAGTCGTCGCCGTCCTGCGCGTCGGTCATCCGCAGCTCCAGCCAGCCGCGCGGGCGGACCGGCGGGAAGAGCGTGCTGAGGTGGTAGTCGAGGTCGTCCACGGTCGGCGCCCGCACGCCCGGCGCGCCCCGCAGCCATGCGCGGAAGGTCAGGTCGCCCGGCACCGACCAGTCGGGCTGGGCGGCGTCCCAGACGCCGCTGCTGTCGGTGGGCCCCTCGCGTACGCACAGCAGGCGCGCGTCGAGGGCGTACCGCGTCCACGCGGTACGGGGGTCCTCGTCGTGCCCCGGCTGCCGGGTGCGGCTGGGGTCCATCCGGCTCCAGACCGCCTGCCGGGTGGAGACCCAGCCGGTCGGCGTACCGCCCTGGACCGGCGAATTCGCGAAGGCCGCGACCAGGACCGGGCCGATCCGGTGCGCCAGCTCCCAGCGGAAGCGGTAGCCGGACGTGCCCGCGGAGTCGTCGCCCGCGTCGAGGTTCACCTGAAGGGCGGCGGTGCGCCGCATCATCGTGCGGCCCCACGGGCCGTCGCGGTCGAAGAAGCTCTCCATGGCCCGGTAGCGGGGATGGTCGAGCACGCGGGGAGGGTCGCGGAACGGGTCGAGCCCGCGTCCCACGAGAACGAGTCCCGCCTCGTCGGTCGCCTGTCGCAGTGCCGCGAGATCGGCGGCCATGGAGTCGACGCAGGCGGCGAGGGTGTCGGCGGGCCGGGAGCTGAGCTCCACCTGGCCGCCCGGCTCACGGGTGAGCCTGCTGCCGCTGGGCAGCCCGCCCGGCTGTTCGACGGGCGCGAGGGCCGCGTCCAGCCGGTCGACGGATATCAGGGACAGCGGATCGGAGCGGTCGTGGACCAGCCACTCCAATTCCACACCGGTGCGTGCGGGCGGACCCGTTTTGAAGCAGACCCCGCGCACGTGGGCCTCCGCCTCGTCTTCCCGCAGGTCGGCTGCCATCGATCCACCTCCTCTCTTTCCTTGGGGGGTTTCCCCGGGGATTACCCGTGGGGTCTACCCCGAAGCGAGGACATGTCACCTGTTGCTGCCGCGAGTGTAGTTGACCATGTTGCGGGACCGTCTTACGTAATGGTGAACGTTCTTCGGTCAACCGCCCGAATCGGCCATCATCCCTTCCGGGCGGTCTTTACGTCGCTAAAACCGGCATTACGGATCATAACCGGCCCGGTCGGAGACGGCCTGGTGTAGTGCCGGAGCGGGGGTAGCCGAGGGGCAGGGACGGGGATAGCCGAGAAGCAGGGGCGGGGGAAGCCGAGGGTCAGAGCGGGGGAAGCCGCGCCGCCGGAGTGAGGAATCGGTGCGGCCGGAGCGGGGAACCCGTGAGGAAGCCGCGGCGAATACGGGGCGAATCCGGGGGGAATTCCGGAACCTCGCTTCCGGTACGCCGCGACCCCGCTTCCAGGGCGATGCCCCGGCGGTGATCCACAGCCGACCGGCTACGCTGCCCGTGTAGACAGTGCCGCCCCTCAGACCCCGCCAGAAGCCAGATCAGCGACAGGAGTACCCCTCGTGACCGTCGTCGGGCCCTTCGGGCTGAGCGTGTGGGACGAGGCCCTCGAGGCCGACGTCCAGGCCGGTCTCTCGGCCGTCGAAGAGGGCCTGCTGGAGGCCACCAAGAGTGATGTCCCGTTCATCACCGACGCCGCGCGCCACCTCCTCAAGGCGGGAGGCAAGCGCTTCCGGCCACTCCTGGTGATGCTCGGGGCCCAGTTCGGCGACCCGCACGCGCCCCGGGTGGTCCCCGCGGCCGTCGTGGTCGAGCTGACCCACCTGGCCACGCTCTACCACGACGACATCATGGACGAGGCCGAGGTGCGCCGCGGCGTGCCCAGCGCCAACGCCCGCTGGGGCAACTCCGTCGCCATCCTGACCGGCGACTTCCTCTTCTCCCGCGCCTCGCACATCCTGGCCGACCTCGGCCCCGAGGCCGTACGCGTCCAGGCGGAGTCCTTCGAACGGCTGGTCACCGGCCAGATCCTGGAGACGGTCGGACCGCGCGACGGCCGCGACCCGATCGACCACTACCTGGACGTCCTCGCGGGCAAGACCAGTTCGCTGATGGCCGTGTCCGGGCGGTTCGGCGCGATGATGTCCGGCGCGGACGAGACGGTCGTGCACACCCTCACCCAGTACGGCGAGCGGATCGGCCTGGCCTTCCAGCTCGCCGACGACCTCCTCGACATCACCAGCGACAGCCACGAGTCCGGCAAGACCCCGGGCACCGACCTGCGCGAGGGCATCGCCACGCTGCCGATCCTGCACGTACGCCGTCTGTACCAGCAGGCCGCGGGCGGCGTCTCGGCCACCGACCGCCGCCTCAACCAGCTCCTCGACGGCGACCTCACCGACGACGCCCTGCACGGCGAGGCCCTGAGCCTCCTGCGCGGCCACCCCGCGCTCGAACAGGCCCGCCGCGACACCCTCCGGTACGCCGACGAGGCGCGCGCCGCCCTCGCGCCGCTGCCGGAGTGCACGGCGAAGCTGGCGCTGGCGGCGCTGTGCGACATCGTGGTGCACCGGGCGGGCTAGCCCCCGCGTCGGGCCCCGGCGTCGGGCTCCCGCGTCGGGCTGCATCGGCGACGTGCACCGGCCGGTGAGGTCGGATCGCCGACGCCCCCTAGGTGGCGCCCTGCGCCGACCCGAGTACGGCGTCGGGGTCTGTCATCCCGGGGACGTACACAGGGTTGCATCCGTCGGCTGATGTGGCGGGTTGGCCGTTTTGGTGTGATGGAGACGTCCACTTCACGGCGGACCGGGCGACAATGGCCCGGGGAGCGGACGAGTGCGAGGCAGTGAACCGCCGCGACGACGGAGGTAGAGACGCGATGGCACGGATCCAACCGGCACAGTTTCCGGAGCACCCGGAATCGGACGAGCCCGGCAGGGGGCGGGGACGCAAGGCCATGCGGTACGCGGTGCCCGTCGCGGTGGCGGGGGTGGCGGCGGCGACCATCAGCCTCGTACCCGCGCTCGCGGACACCGGCAGCCCGTCGCTGCCCACGCTGACGGCGGAGCAGTTGCTCACGAAGATCGCGGCGTCCGACATCCAGACGGTGTCGGGCTCGGTGAAGGTCAGTACGGACCTCGGGCTGCCCGACGTCCTGTCCGGTGGCGCGGCGAGCAGCCTGTTCGGCGGCGCCGCGAGCGCCGCGGGCCCGTCCGGCAAGGACGGCAAGGACGGCAAGGGCTCGGCCGCGGCCCCGCAGGCCCAGCTCACCCAGCTCCTGGCCGGTTCGCACACCCTGCACGTGGCGGCGGACGGTCCCGACCGGCAGAAGGTCTCGATCATCGAGCCCACCGCCGAGTACAGCCTGATCCACAACGGCACCGAGGTCTGGGGCTACGACAGCGGGTCCAACGAGGCGTATCACGCGACCGCCCCGGCCGACGCCAAGGGCGGCGCCGACAGCAGGGCCCGGTCCCAGGACTTCCCGGCCACCCCGCAGGGCGCCGCCCAGCAGGTGCTCAAGGCCGCCGACGGTACGGCCTCGGTCACCGTGGACGGCACCGCGCGTGTCGCGGGCCACAGCGCGTACCAACTCCTGGTCACCCCGCAGCACGCGGACAAGACCACGGTCGGCGCGATCCGTATCGCCGTCGACTCCAAGACCGGCGTCCCGCTGAAGTTCACGCTCTCGCCCAAGGGCGGCGGCAAGGCCATCGTGGACATCGGCTTCACGAAGGTGAGCTTCGGCAAGCCGTCCGCGTCGACCTTCACCTTCACCCCGCCCAAGGGCACGAAGGTCACCGAGGCCGGCAAGGAGTCCGACGCCGTCGCCAAGGGCCAGAAGGGGTTTGACGGTGTCACCGGCCTGCCCGGCTTCGACGGTGTCAACGGCACCGGTCACACCTCCGGCGCCGAGCCCACCGTCATCGGCAAGGGCTGGGACTCCATCGCCGTCATCACGTCGCCCGGCGGCCTGCCCTCCGGCGCCGACAAGAATGCGCACGGCAAGGGCGGCGGCGACGCCCAGTCCCTGCTCAACAGCTTCGGTCGGCACGTCACCGGTGACTTCGGCTCCGGCACCGTCTTCCACACCCGCCTGGTCAACGCCCTCCTGACCGACAAGGGCACCCTGTACGTGGGCGCGGTGACGCAGTCCGCGCTGACGGACGCGGCGAACGCGGCGAACGCGGCGAAGTAGCGTCGCTCGCACGCCAGTCGGTGGGTGCCCGTCCCCGTCCGGGGGGGCACCCACCGGGCGCGGGCGGAAGCGGGTCCGGGCTCAGGCCCGGAGCCGGGAGTTCCGGCCGGGCGCGGCGTGCGCCGTACACTTCCCAGTCCCCGTCGCAGAGGAGCGCGATGCAGCAGCCGCAGGCCGCCGGGCCGAACGGGCCGAACGGGCCGAACGGGCCGAGCGCGTACGACGCGGTGACCGTGCCCGCGGCGGACGCCGCCGACGTGGTGATCGAGACGCGCGGCCTCGCGAAGCGGTACCGCGGCACGCTCGCCGTGGACGGCCTGGACCTGCGGGTGCCGCGCGGCAGCGTCTTCGGTTTCCTGGGCCCCAACGGCTCGGGGAAGACGACGACGATCCGGATGCTGATGGGCCTGATCGCGCCGACGGCGGGCACGGCGCGGGTGCTGGGCCGCCCGATGCCGGGCGCACAGCGCGCGGTGCTGCCCAAGGTGGGCGCGCTGATCGAGGGCCCGGCCCTCTACGGCTTCCTGTCCGGCCGGGACAATCTGCTGCGGTACGACGCGGCCGACCCGACGGCCGACCCGCGTACGCGCCGGGCCAGGGTGGGCTCCGCGCTGGACCGGGTCGGGCTCACGGCGGCGGGCCCGAAGAAGGCGAAGGCGTACTCGCTGGGCATGAAGCAGCGGCTCGGACTGGCCGCCGCCCTGCTCCAGCCGCGCGAGCTGCTGGTCCTCGACGAGCCCACGAACGGGCTCGATCCGCAGGGCATGCGCGAAATCCGCTCCCTGGTAAGGGAGCTGGCCGCCGACGGCACCACCGTCTTCCTCTCCTCGCACCTGCTGGACGAGATCGAGCAGGTCTGTACGCACGCGGCCGTCATGGCGCGCGGCCGGCTCCTCACGCAGGGGCCGGTGGCCGACCTCGCGGCCGGTACGCGCGGGCGGCTCGTCGTCACCACACCGGACCCGGCGGAGGCGGCCCGCGTGCTCACCGACCACGGCGTCGGCGCCCTCCTCACCGACGGTCAACGCGTCAGCGGCGAACTGCCCCCCGACCCGCCGGACCTCGCCGACCTCAACGCCGCGCTGGTCGCCGCGGGCGTCCGCGTGCGCGGCTTCGGCCTCGAACGCGCCTCCCTGGAGGACGCGTTCGTCGCCCTGACGGGAGAGGGCTTCGATGTCGCGGGCTGAAACGGAGCCGGCCGCTTCGAGCGCCGACCAGAACCGGCCTGCGGCCGACCAGAACCGGCCTGCGGCCGGGCCGCGACCTGAGCCGACCCCCGCCCCGGGCCCGGCCGCCCCGGAGGCCGCATCGCCCCCGGAGCCCGCCGCCCGGCCCTCCGGGCCCGCCACCGATCCCCCCGGGACCGAAGCCGGAGCCGCCGCGGGCACCGTGGCCACCGAGCCGCCGTCCGGGCCGCGTACGCCCCGGCTGCTCTGGAGCTTCGGGCTGTTCCGGTCGGAGCTGGTCACCGTGTTCCGGCGGTGGCGGACGCTGGCGCTGTTCGCGGTGCTGGCGGGGGTGCCGCTGCTGGTGGGCGTGGCGGTGCGGATCGAGACGCGTAACGGGGGGTCGCTCGGCGGGGGCGGGGGGCCGGACGGGAACGGCAACGGCCCGGCGTTCATCGAGCAGGTGAGCAACAACGGCCTGTTCCTGACGTTCGCCGCCCTGGCGGCCACGCTCCCGTTCTTCCTCCCGATGGCGATCGGGGTGATCGCGGGCGACTCGATCGCGGGCGAGGCCAGCGGCGGCACGCTGCGCTATCTGCTGGTGGCCCCGGCGGGCCGCACCCGCCTGCTGCTCGCCAAGTACGCGTCCGTGCTGGCCTTCTGCCTGGCGGCCACCCTGGTGGTCGCCGTCTCGGCGCTGATCGTCGGCTTCGCGCTCTTCCCGGTCGGAGACGTCACGCTGCTGTCGGGCACGACGATCCCGCTCTCGGACGGCATGCTGCGCTGCCTGCTGATCGCGGTCCTGGTCGCGGCCTCCCTGGTCGGCATCGGCGCGCTGGGCCTGTTCATCTCGACCCTCACCGACAGCGGCATCGGCGCCATGGCCGCCACCGTCGGCCTGCTCATCACCGTCCAGATCATCGACAACATCCCCCAGCTCCACGCCTTCCAGCCCTACCTCTTCCCCCACTACTGGCTCAGCTTCGCCGACATCCTCCGCGACCCCGTCACCTGGACCGGCATCGCCAAGAACCTCGGCCTCCAGGCCCTCTACGCCGCCGTCTTCGGCTCGGCCGCCTGGGCCCGCTTCACCACCCGCGACGTGACGGCCTAGGACAGGCCCCTAGCGCCCGTCAGGCGGGCGTACGCTGCCGGTATGGAGACCGGGGTCGGCGGGGGGCGAGGGGAAGGCGTGGACGTGCTGGCCGGGTTCCTGGCCGGGCGGCCGGCCGTGGTGCTCAGCGGGGCGGGGCTGTCGACGGAGTCGGGGATTCCGGACTACCGCGGGGTGACGGGGCGGCGGCGGACGTCGGCGCCGATGACGTATCAGGAGTTCGTCGGGGAAGAGGCGGCCAGGCGCCGGTACTGGGCGCGCAGCCACCTCGGGTGGCGGACGATCGCGCGGGCGCTGCCGAACGACGGGCACCGGGCGGTGGCGCGGCTCGTGCGGGCGGGCGCGGTGACCGGGGTGATCACGCAGAATGTGGACGGGCTGCACGCGGCGGCCGGTACGGCGGAGGCGATCGACCTGCACGGCAGGCTGGACCGGGTGGTGTGCCTGGACTGCGGCGACCTCAGCGACCGTACGCGGCTGGACGAGCGCCTGGAGGAGGCGAACCCCGGCTTCCGCGCCACCGCCGTCGCCCACACCAACGCGGACGGCGACGCCGAACTCCCGGCGGGGAGCACCGAGCGGTTCCGGCTCGTGCCCTGCGAGGTCTGCGGCACCGGCACGCTCAAGCCGGACGTGGTCTTCTTCGGCGAGAATGTGCCGCCCGAGCGGGTCCACCGCGCCTTCGCCCTGGTCGACGCCGCCCCCGCCCTGCTCGTCCTGGGCTCGTCCCTCACCGTGATGTCGGGGCTGCGCTTCGTCCGCCGCGCCGCCCGCCAGGGCACCCCGGTGGCGATCGTCAACCAGGGCCCTACCAGGGGCGACGACCTGGCCGCGCTCACCCTCGACCTGCCCCTCGGCCCCACCCTCAGCGCCCTGACGGAGGCGCTGGGCGCGGCGGCCGTCTGAGCGGCGGGAGAAGGACATGGGCACCTGGCACGTCGGCCCCTTCGACAACGACACCGCGTGGGACCTCAGCGACACCCTCGACGAGGCGAGCCCCGACGCGCGCCCCGGCATCGTCCGCGACGCCCTCATCCGCGTGATCGACACGACGGGCGACCTCGACGCGGACATCTCCGAAGAGGCCGTGGCCGCCGCCGCGCTGGTCGCCGCCCAGTGCCCCGGCGGTGAGCCCATCGACCCCGACTACGGGCCGAAGCAGCCGCTCGCGGACCTCACACCGCTGCGCGCCACGGCCCTCAGGGCCCTGGACCGGGTCGTCACCGAACCCTCCGAGCTGGTGGAGCTCTGGGACGAGCCCCCTGACGGCCCCTGGCGGGCGACCATCACCCGCCTCCAGCACACGCTCACCCCTCAAGCGCCCACCTGATGCCGCAACCCGGCCCGCTCAGCGGCCCCCAGTGCTCGTCATCGACACCGACGGCTCGGGCACCGACCCGGCCGACCGGGGCCACCGCCTCCTGGGAGCCCTGCCAGGGGAACAGCGGTGACCACCCATCTGCGGGCGCCCGCAGCCCCGTTGGTGACGGCGCACGCCAAACGCGTCGTCGCCGATACCGGGGTCCTGAACAATTCGTACTTCCGCGCGCTGGTCGACGGCAGCATGCCGTTGGCCCGCCGACATGGCGAAGGCCCCCGGTGGCGACTCCGGGGGCCTTCGCGTGGCGCGTGGTGCCTTAGTGAGCGAACTCGCCGTTTCGCGTACCCGCGAGGAAGGCGGTCCACTCGGTGGGCGTGAAGTAGAGGCTCGGACCGGCCGGGTCCTTGCTGTCCCGCACGGCCCGCCCTCCGCCGGCCGTGGCGGCGACCTCTACGCAGTTGTTTTCCGCCCCGGAGTACGAGGACTTCCGGAAGGGCCCTATTACCTTAGGGGTCACTTTGTGTCGTCCTTGCTTCTCTGTAGTGCGCCTCGGATGAGCCGCGCGCTTGCATCCGGGGCCAGTGCTGCCGATCGTAGTTGATCAAATGCGAGAGCGTAAGCGGTCAAATCCTCGGCGGCTTCCAGGATGGAGGCCCCCCGGAGATTGTCCAACGTGACTGCCTCGACCACGGGTTCGCTGTCGAAGGAGAAGCTCGAAAACGCGGCGGGCATTGACGCCTTGACTCCGGCTGAAATCGATAGCACCTGTAGCGTCACGTTCTGCCTTTGGCCGACCTCAAGAATATGGGCCAATTGCTGTTGGTAGACCTCGGGTTTGACGATCGAGTGGATGATCACCGGTTCCCAGATGATGACCGTGTAGTTCGCCGAGCCCTCGACCTCGTCGATTTTTACCTGGCGGTCCTGCCGCACCTTGACGAGCTGCGAGACCCGCTCCGGGTCGATGAAGTGCGGAGCACTTGTGATCACCGCCTCCGCGTACGCGGGGACTTGGAGCAGTCCGGGGATCAGGTTGGGCTGCCACTCGCGGATGTACGTCGCGTCATCCTCAAGCGAGATGTGGTCCAAGTAGTCCGCGCGTAGGTGCGCAGCATGCTCCAGCCACCAACCGCGCCGGTTCGACCCCTTGGCCAACTCTTCGAGCCGAGAACGCACTTCGGGATCGGTCACGCCGTACGCGTCGAGGAGCAGGCGCAGTTCGATGACGCGGGTGCTGATGTGGCCGGTTTCGATGCGGCTGATCTTGCTGGCGCTGACCGCGATCACCTCGGCGGCCTGTGGTTGATCGAGCTGAGCTGCGGTTCTGTACTTTTTCAGGGCCGACCCGAGTCGCCTGCTGCGCACGGTCGGCCGTCCCCCTGCGGGCATGGGTCGGCTCCCTTCTCGGCACGCCCGGTCACGTACCGGGCACAACTCTAGGGCCACGCGACGCCGTTGACGCACCGGATTGCACGCGTGCGCCTGTTCTGGTTGCGGCGCAGCCATTTCCGCGCCTACTCTCGTACTACGCGCTACTTCGCACCGCGATGCGGCGCGGTGCTTGGCGCTGCCAAGTACGTACCGATTCCCGTCGCGTGGGTGCCGCGCCCCGCGACGGGTGGCGAGGACCCCCGTGCGGCGCCACTCCCCGTGGGCGCCCGGGTGAGTCCTCCGTCGGGGCCCCCGACGTGGCGACAAGGGGGCCCCGACGTCAATGGGATTCGGCGACGAGGGAAGGCACGGCCATGCACCGAGAACCACCTGGACAGTCCGACGAATCGGCGGGCGAGCCGCCCGGTGCCGAATCCCGAACGGTCGCCCGGTTGTGGCCGCGTACGCCGCGTTCGGTGGGGCGGGCGCGGCACGAACTGGAAACGGCCCTCAAGGGCTGGGGACTGGAAGACCTCACGGATTCCGCCGTGTTGATCCTGTCGGAGTTATTCACGAACGCCGTCGTGCACGCGCGGGTCGCCGGGCGCGATGTGCAGACGCGGTACGTGCGGACGCCGGGCGGTGTGCGGATCGAGGTGCACGACGCGGGGGACGGGCGGCCCGAGCCACGGGTCGCGGCGGAGAGCGACGAGGACGGGCGCGGGCTCGCGCTGGTCAACGCGGTCGCGGGGCCCGGGCATTGGGGCGTCGGGGAGCGGGACGGCGTCGGGAAGATGGTCTGGGCGGAGTGCGGCCTCGGGCGGTGACGCGCGGGTGAACGTGACCGCGCCCGCCGGGAACCGTACCGGCGGGCGCGGAGCCGTACACGAAGGCAGGGGTCAGCGGCGGCGCTTCCGCGCGCGGGTGGCGGTCACCGCGAGGGCCCCGGCGGCGACGAGGCCGCCCGCGACCATGGCGAGGGGACCGTCGGCGCCCGAGGCGGCCAGTTCGGGGCCGGTCTGCTGCGGCTGCGGGTGGTTGGCCGGGGGAGCGGGGTGCGGCCCGGGCGGCGTGGGCGTCGGCTTCGGCCTGGTGACGTCCACGCTCACCTTCACGAACTTCGGCTGCCCGTCCTTCGCCGTCACCTTGTAGATGAAGGAGTCCTTGCCCGCGTAGCCCTTGTCGGGCGTGTAGACGAGGTGGTCTCCCTCGACCGCGACCTTTCCGTGGTCCGGCGGCTCGGGGACGGTGACCGGGGTGTGGGGCGCGCGGTCGGGGGTGACCGGGACCCGGACCGGGCCGCCGTTCCCGGGGACGGTCACCGGCGGCGCGGGCTCGGGCGTACAGCCGATCCGGAAGTCGGCGCCGCGCACGTCACCGCCCGAGGTGTCGGCGTTACGGCTGGTCGCGCCGGTCGCCGTGTACCCGGCGGGCACCGGCAGCACGACCCGGAAGCGGCCGGTGGCCACGCCGGAGAAGGAGTACGCGCCGTCGGCGTCGACGGCCGCCGCCACCGGCTGGCCCGCGCTGTCGAGCACGGCGGCGCCGGTCGCGGTGCGCAGCCGTACCGACGTGCCGGGCGGGATGCCGCAGTCCGAGGCGACCGTGCCGCTGATGTCGGCGTCCGGGGCGGCCATCCAGATCTGGTAGACCGGCGATCCGCTGAGCACGCTGTAGGTGAAGGAGATCGAGGTCACCGGGGCCGTCGGGCGGAACCAGCCGGAGGCGCCGTTGGTGTCGAGCACGTTGCCGCGCAGCGTCGAGGTCGCGGGGTCCCAGGTGGGCACGTCGGTGTTCGGGCCGGAGCCGCACGAGGACGGCTTCGGCGTGCCCACGCAGTAGTTGAAGGTCGACTGGAAGCCGAGCTGCGCCGCCGTCAGCCGTACACCGCCCGCGCCTGTCGCGCTGATCCGCACCTGGTCGGCGTCGATGTCGCCGAGGGTGAAGCCCCAGCCGACCGGGGTGGCGGCGGCGAAGGTGACGGTGGTGAGGGACGGCCGGCCGTTGGTGCCGCCGGTCGAGGGGCGCAGGGCGAGGTAGTTCTGCCCGCGCGAGCTGCCGTACTCGGCGCCGAAGGGGGTGGAGCCGTTGAGGAAGGTCGAGGTGCCGCCGGGGATGGACGGCGAGCTGCTGTCGGTGCTGAAGGTGGCGTCGGGGAAGCCGGTCACGGGCACGTGCAGCACCTCGGGACTCCAACTCCCGTAGGCGGAGCCCGCCGCCACGGCCGGGCTCGCGGCCAGCGGGATCATGACGGCGGCCGTGGCCGCCGCGGCCAGCCCCCGGGCCGTTCTCGTGGTGAGTCTGTTGGCCGGCATGCGCACGACGCGTTCTCCTGCACTTCGGGCGGCCCGGCGCCTGACCGCCGGACGAGTACGTCCTTCGCATGACCGATCGTCAGATCACCCAATCGGCGGCGGTGTCCGTGTCACCCGAGTGGATGTCGTCGCTCGCCCGTACGGCTCAGCCGGGCAGCGGGGAGTCGGTCGCCTCCGGGGACTCCACGACCGCCGGGGCCTGGCGCGCCGCGCGCGCTTCCGTACGCCCGCGGTGTGCGCCCCTGATCGCGTCCCAGGTGAGCAGGACGAGCGCCGCCCACACCATCAGGAAACCGGCCCAGCGCTCGGGGGGCATCTCCTCGTGGAAGTGGAGCACGCCGATCAGGAACTGGAAGACCGGCGTCAGATACTGCATGAGGCCGATGGTGGACAGCGGGAGCCGGGTCGCCGCCATGCCGAAACAGACCAGCGGCCCCGCCGTGACCAGACCGCAGGCGGCCAGCAGGGCGGCGTGGCCGGGGCCGTGGTGGGTGAAGGTCGAGTCGCCGCGCGCGCCGAGCACGACGAGGAAGACCAGCGCGGGCAGGAACTGCACCGAGGTCTCGGCGGCCAGCGACTCCAGGCCGCCCATGTTGATCTGCTTCTTCGCCAGGCCGTAGACGCCGAAGGAGAAGGCGAGCGAGAGGGCGATCCACGGCAGCCGCCCGTATCCGACGGTGAGGACGACGACGGCCAGCGCGCCGACGCCGACCGCCGCCCACTGCACCGGGCGCAGCCGCTCGTGCAGGACGAGGACGCCGAGCGCGATGGTGACCAGCGGGTTGATGAAGTAGCCGAGCGAAGCCTCCACCACATGGCCCGCGTTGACGGCCCAGATGTACAGGCCCCAGTTGACGGAGACGAAGACGGCGGCGACGGCGATCAGGCCGAGCCGCCCGGGCTGCCTGACCAGTTCGGATATCCACGCCCAGCGGCGCATCGCCAGCAGGATCACGGCGACCACCACCAGCGCCCACACCATCCGGTGGGCCAGGATCTCCAGCGCTCCCGCCGGTTCGAGCAGCGGCCAGAACAGCGGGAACAGGCCCCACATGCCGTAGGCCGCGAAGCCGTAGACCAGTCCCGCGCGCCGCTCGTTCATCCCGACCCCTTCCCGTACCGCCCCGGCCGTACGACCCGCCGTCGGCGCGCGACGTGACGACGGTAGCGGCAGCCGCCCCGGCCTGTCATGTCCGTTCCGCTCCACGGTCATGACAGGACGGTGGCCGGGGCCGGGCGGGACCGCCTTACGGCAGGAGGGCGGTCAGGCGGCGGCCGAGGACCGGGGCCAGCGCGTCGGCGTACGTCTCGGACATGTGGCTGTCGTCGCGGTAGACCAGGGTGTCGCCCGCGAGCACCGGGCAGGTGCCGTCCGTGGCGCACAGCCAGGGCGCGGGGTCGATCACGGCGGCCCCGGCCGCCGTCGCCGCCGCCCGTACCGCGCCCTGCCGCGCCGGGTCCCGGAGCGCGTCGGGCAGCCGGCTCGCGCAGTGGCCGAGCCGCAGCGGGTGGGCCGCCGCGCACTCGACGGCGTCGGAGGCGGGCCAGGGGGTGTCGAGCAGGGCGGCGACCCGCGCGCCCGAGGCCGCGAGCGCGGTGAAGGTGGCGCGGAAGCCGTCCGTCCACTGCTGTACGGGATCGGCGGCCGGGTGCAGCGGGCGGCCCGCGTCCGAGGACGAGACGAGGACGAGACCGGGGCGGAGCGCGGCGATCCGGGCGACCGCCGCGCGGCGCCAGGTGTCGCAGACGGCGGGGCCGCCCTGGTAAACGGTCGTCACCGTCGCGGCGTTGCACGACGCCTTCGTCAACGACACCAGTTTCCAGTGCCGTTCGCGCGCCAGCCGGTCGAGCGCGGGGAACCACTGGGCGGCGTGCGAGTCGCCGAAGAGGACGACGGTGGTGGCCGCGGACGGGTCGCCGTAGACGCACGGGGGTGTGCTCGTACGCGCGTAGCCCGCGTGGCAGCCGTCCCGGTAGACCGCCGAGCGTACCGGCTTGACCTCGGCCAGGGGCGGGGTGAGATTGCTCGGCAGGCTCGGACCCGAGGTCCGCAGGAGCTGCCCGAGCCGCAGCGCGGGGTCGCGCGCCGCCGTCAGCTCCCGCCGCAGGTCGGGCGCGGGTCTGCCGGAGTCGACCGCGGGCGGGAAGTGGGCGGCGGTCAGCACGGCCACCGCGGCGCCCGCCGACAGGCCGCCGCCGAGCCGCAGCGCCAGGGCCGGACGGCGGCGGAAGGCGGCGTGGAACCGTATCGGGTTCTCCACCAGCCGCAGCGTCGCCCAGGCCAGCGCCAGCGCGACCGCGCACAGGGCCAGGGCGAGACCGGTGGAGGGCGCGGTGTTCAGCGCCGCGGGTCCGATGACCAGCAGGGGCCAGTGCCACAGATACCAGCCGTAGGAGAGGCCGCCGAGCCGGGCGACCGGCCGCCGGGCGAGCAGGAGTCGGGCGCCGTAGCGGGCGGGGGAGGGGGTGTGGGTGCGGGTGCGGGTCGGGGAGTGGCCGGGGGCGTGGGTCGGGGAGTGGCCGGAGGTCGGGGAGGGGCCGGGGGATCGGCCGCCCGCGAGGACGAGGAGGGTGCCGACGACCGGCAGGAGCGCGTAACGGCCTGGAAAGGGCGTGGCGTCGTCGTACGTCAGCGCGGCCACGACGATGCCGGTCAGGCCCGCCCAGCTCAGGGCCGCCGCGAGGGGCGCTCGGATGTCCAGCCGGTGCGCGCCCAGGGCGAGCAGCGCGCCCGCGCCCAGCTCCCAGAAGCGGGCGGGGGAGCCGAAGTAGGCCCAGGAGGGGGAGGAGCGGGTGAGGGCGAGACTCAGCGCGAAGGAGGCCGCGCAGAGGGCGGTGAGGGCCAGGGCCGCCGGGAGCGCGGGGCGGCGGCGCCACCGCAGGCACAGGACGAGCAGCAGCGGCCAGAGCAGATAGAACTGCTCCTCCACCGCCAGCGACCAGAAGTGCTGGAAGGGGGAGGGCGGCTCGCTCGCGCCGAGGTAGTCCGTACCGGCGGCGGCCAGCCGGAAGTTGACGCCGTAGAGCGCGCTGCCGAGCGCGTCCCCCGCGTACTGCGCGAAGCGGATCTTCGACAGGAAGAGCCGGCAGCCCGCGAGCGTGCCGAGCACGACGAGGGTCGCGGCGGGCAGCAGGCGCACCGCGCGCCGGGCGTAGAAGTCCCTGACCGATATGCGGCCGGTGGCGCGGGACTCACGGGTCAGCAGCGAGGTGATCAGGAAGCCCGAGACGACGAAGAAGACATCGACGCCGACGTATCCGCCCGCGACCGCGCCGACGCCCGCGTGCGCGAGGACGACGAGGGTGACCGCGACGGCACGCAGCCCCTGGATGTCCAGGCGCGGCGGGTCCCGCGGGTGCGGCGGTGCGGTGGCCGTGGTCACGGTGGGGTCCTCGGGGCGCTGCGTCGAGGCCGCCCCGCCGTCTGTTCACGAGGACGCGCCGTCCCGCGAAGACAAGCAACGCTCCGGGGCGGGGGCGTGAACGGGGGAGGTCCCCGGCCGGAACAGCCGGGGACCTCTGTCGTGTGCGGGGGTGGTGCAGGCCGCCGGGGTCAGGTCGTGCTCAGGCCGGGGCAGGCCGTGGTCACGCCTTGGGCGTGTCCTTGGGCGTGTCCTTGAGGGTGGCGGCCAGGGTCTCGCGGATCGGGGTCGTGGGGCGGCCGATCAGCCGGGACAGCTCGCCATTGGTGCGCGCGAGCAGGCCGCGCTCGATGGCGTGGTCCACGTCGACCAGGATGGCCGCGAAGTCCGCCGGGACGCCCGCGCCTTCGAGGATCGACTGGCGCGTCTCGGCCGGGACGTTCTTGTACGTGATCTCCCTGCCGGTCAGCTCGGCGACCAGTGCCGCGTACTCGGCGAAGCTCCACGCCGTGTCGCCGCTCAGCTCGTACGCCGTGTTCTCGTGGCCCTCACCGGTCAGGACGGCGGCGGCCGCGGCGGCGTAGTCGGCGCGGGCCGCGCTCGCGACCCGGCCGTCGCCCGCGTTGCCGATGACGGCGCCGTGCTCCAGGACCGGGGCCAGATTCTCGGTCTGGACCTCGCTGTACCAGCCGTTGCGCAGGAACACGTAGGGCAGGCCCGAGGCCAGGATGTACGTCTCGGTCGCCTTGTGCTCGTCCGCCAGCTTCAGGTCGGCGTCCGGGCCGCCGAGGATGCCGGTGTACGCCAGCAGCGCCACGCCCGAGGCCGCCGCCGCGTCCACGACGGCGCTGTGCTGCGCGATGCGGCGGCCGACCTCGCTGCCCGAGATCAGCAGGACCTTGTCGCCCGCGTGGAAGGTGTCCTTCAGCGTCTCGGGGTGGTTGTAGTCCGCGATCCGCAGCTCCACGCCGCGCTCCGCCAGGTCGGCGGCCTTGGCCTCGTCCCGCACGACGGCGGCCACGTCCGTGGCCGGGACCTGCTTGAGCAGCTCGTCGATGACGAGGTGGCCGAGGTGCCCGGTGGCTCCTGTGACGACGATGCTCATGTCTTTTTGCTCCCTGTTTGCGGTGGTCCGGTGTCTTCGGCTCCACCGTACGCCGGGCACTAACTCTTGGAAAGTACCCACCTTGAAGTAAGGTACCGACATGGACGTAAGTTGCCCCGAGCGGCTCATTCTCGAACACGTCACCTCCCGGTGGGGGGTTCTTGTCCTGTGCGAGCTGCTCGACGGGGCGGCGCTGCGCTTCAGTGAGCTGCGGCGGGCCGTCGGCGGGGTCAGCGAGAAGATGCTCACCCAGACGCTGCGCACGCTGGAGCGGGACGGCTTCGTCCTTCGCCGGGCTCTGCCCGTCATCCCGCCGCACGTCACCTACTCCCTCACCCCTCTCGGCCGTGAGGCCGCCGGTCAGGTCCGCGCCCTCTCCGTCTGGACGGCTGCCGCCGTCCCCGCCGTCCTCTCCGCCCGCGCCGCCTACGACGCCGCCCACTCCCCGGTCGGCTCGCCGACCCTCTAAGGCTCGCCGGGCCCTGCCCGGCCCGCCCCCCACCGGGCTTTCAGCCCGAACGCAACCGCGTCTGCCCCGCTGGGGCCGGTTTTTGGCGGTGCCACCGTCGTGGCTGGTCGCGCAGTTCCCCGCGCCCCTAAAAGCAAGCCCTTGCGTGTGGTGAACGCACCGGGGGGTGGGCCGGTTTTTTGGCGGTGTCACCGTCGTGGCTGGTCGCGCAGTTCCCCGCGCCCCTGAAGGCGGGCCCTTGGGTGGGGGTGGTGCCACGTGGTGCCAGGGTGGTGTCAGGGAGGGGGTTGCGGGTGGTGCCAGGGTGGTGCCACTATGGCGTCATGGACCTGACGCCGTATGTCGAGAATCTGCGCCGCGAGCTGGCGGTGGCCGCCGAAGCCGGAGGCGAAGAAGCGAGGGAGCTGGCGGAGCGCCTGACGGCGCCGCTGGAGTCGGCGACGCGGTTGACGATGCTGAATGTGCTGTCGGCGGCGATGGACGAGATCACGCGGGACCTGGCACCGGGCTCGGTAGACGTCCGGCTCCGGGGCCTGGACCCGGACTTCGTGGTGACGCGGCCGTACGCGCAGGAGGAGGCCCCGGCACAGGCGCAGGCCCCGGCGCCGCCCGCACCGGTCGAGGGCGACGACGGCAGCACCGCCAGGGTGAATCTGCGACTGCCGGGCCACCTCAAGGCGCGGGCCGAGGAGGCCGCGACCAGGGAGGGCCTGTCGGTCAACTCCTGGCTGGTGCGAGCCGTCTCGGCGGCGGTCGGCGACGGCGGCGGCCAGCCGCGTACGACGGAGAAGACCCGTACCACCAGAACCGTCGGACAGAGCTTCAAGGGCTGGGTCCGCTAGCCGCGAAGCGCGAAAAGCGCGAAAAGCACGAGAAGCCCACCGCCTCCCACCTGCGGAGACGCCACAACGACCCAAGAGGACGGGACAACCATGCCTACTTTCACCCCCTTCGACACCCCGGAACCCATCTCGGTGACGAGCACCGTGGAAGCCGGATCGATCCAGTTCACGGCCGAGGACCGCCTCGACACCCTCGTGGAGGTACGGCCCCGCGACCCGAAGCGGGACCAGGACGTCAAGGCGGCCGAGCAGACCGAAGTGCGCTACTCCGGCGGCCTGTTGACCATCAGGACCCCCAAGGGCCGCCGCCTCATCGGGCCTTCGGGCGCCGTGGACGTGGCGGTCGAACTGCCCACGGGCTCGGCGGTCGAGGTGACCGGCGCGTGGGCGCAGGTGCACGGCGAGGGCAGGCTCGGCGAGGTGCGGGTGAAGGTCTCGGTGGGCGACGTGCGGTTCGACACGACCGGGCCGCTCAATCTGGCCGTGTCGCACGGCAGCGTCACCGTGGACCGGGTCGAGGGCCCGGCCGAGATCGCCACCAGCTCCGGGAGCCTGCGGATCGGCACGGTCGACGGGACCGCCGTGCTGAAGAACTCCAACGGCACCACGACCCTCGCCGCCGTCACCGGCGAACTGCGGGTCAGCGGCACCAACGGCGGCATCGACATCGCGCGCGCCGAGGCGTCGGTCACCGGCACCACGTCCAACGGCCACCTGCGCGTCGCCGAAGTCGTACGCGGCGAGGTCCAGTTGGAGACCTCCAACGGCCCCATCGAGGTCGGCGTCCGCGAGGGCACCGCCGCCTGGCTCGACGTCAGCTCCAGCCACGGGCAGGTGCGCAACAGGCTCCCCGCCTCCGAGGCCCCCGGCCAGAGCGAGGACACCGTCTCGGTCCGCGCCAGGACCAACTGGGGCAACATCGAGATCCTCCGCGCGCGCGGCTGACCCGCCCCCCCCCCGCCACGTACGGCCCGACGCACCGGGCCACTTCACCGCGCACCGCCGATCGCCCACCCTTCACCGCGCACCGCGCACCCTTCACCGCGCACCCCCCACCCCGCTCCTCTCACCACGCCCCGAAACGGGAGAGCTCCATGCCTTCTTCTGTCATGCCCATGCCCAGAAATGCTCAGGGTGCCGACCCGCGCCCGCCCGCCGTCTCCACCGCCGACCTGCGCAAGTCCTACGGCGACAAGACCGTCCTCGACGGCATCGACCTGCGCATCCCGGCGGGCACCGTCTTCGCGCTGCTCGGCCCCAACGGCGCGGGCAAGACCACCACCGTGCAGATCCTGTCCACCCTCATCTCCGCCGACGGCGGCCACGCCCAGGTCGCGGGCCACGACGTGGCCGGCTCACCGGACGGCGTCCGCGCCGCGATCGGCGTCACCGGACAGTTCGCCGCGCTCGACAACCTGCTCACCGCCGAGGAGAACCTGCTCCTCATGGCCGACCTGCTGCACCTCGGCAAGGCCGAAGGGCGGGCGCGAGCCCAGGAGTTGCTGGCCCGCTTCGACATCGCCGACGTCGCCAAGCAGCGCGCCGCGCTCTTCTCCGGCGGCATGCGGCGCCGCCTGGACCTGGCCATGACGCTGGTCGGCGACCCGAAGGTGATCTTCCTGGACGAGCCGACGACCGGCCTCGACCCGCGCAGCCGCCGCACGATGTGGGACACCGTGCGGTCACTGGTCGCGAGCGGCGTCACCGTCTTCCTCACCACGCAGTACCTGGAGGAGGCCGACCAGTTGGCCGACCGTGTCGCCGTGCTCGACGGCGGCCGGATTGTCGCCGAAGGCACCGCCGACGAGCTGAAGGCGCGTATCCCCGGCAGCCACGTACGCCTGCGGTTCACCGACCCCGAGCAGTACGAACGGGCCGCCGCCGCCGTCCCCGGCGCGGTCCGCGACGACGGGGAGCTGGCCCTGCGCGTGGCGGGCGACGCCGGACTCGACGCGCTGCGCTCGCTGCTCGACCGGCTCGACGCCGCCGGCGTGCGTACCGCCGACTTCTCCGTGCACACCCCCGACCTGGACGACGTCTTCCTCGCCCTGACCGGCGACGGTTCCGCCCCTCACCCCAAGGAGACCTCGCGATGAGCAGCACCCTCACCTACGCCGTGCGCGACTCGACGACGATGCTGCGGCGCAATCTGAAGCACGCGATCCGCTACCCGGCGGTCGGCTTCGGCACGGCCGCGATGCCCATCCTCATGCTGCTGCTGTTCGTGTACGCCTTCGGCGGGTCGATCGGCGCCGGACTCGGGGCGGGCGGCGGCCGGAGCGTGTACCTGGAGTACCTGACGCCCGGCATCCTGATCATGGCGGTGGCCGCCGGGGCCATGTCCACGTCGATCGCGGTCTGCACCGACATGACCGAGGGCATCATCAACCGCTTCCGCACGATGAACATCTCGCGGGCCTCGTTCATGACCGGCCATGTCGTCGGCAGCGTCATCCAGACCATGACCAGCCTCGTCCTCGTCATGGGCGTGGCGCTCGCGGTCGGCTTCCGGCCCGACGCGAGCCCGCTGGAGTGGCTGGCGGCGGCCGGGCTGCTCGCCGCCGTCGCCTTCGCGGTGACCTGGCTGTCGGCGGCGCTCGGCCTGATCTCCAAGACGGTCGAGTCGGCGAGCAACAAGCCGCTGCTCGTCCAGTTCCTGCCGTTCCTGGGCTCGGCCTTCGTACCGGCCGACTCGATGTCCCCCGGTCTGCGCTGGTTCGCCGAGTACCAGCCGTTCACGCCGATGACCGAGACCCTGCGCGGGCTGCTGACCGGCTCGGCGATCGGCCACGACGCCTGGATCTCGCTCGCCTGGTGCGCCGGTATCGGCCTGGCCGGGTACCTCTGGTCGCGCTCGCTGTTCAACAGCGGGACCACGCGGTGAGCACGGGAGAGACGGACGAGGGCGGGGGGGGGGGGGGGGGGGGGGGGGGGGCCGCCCCCCCCCCCCCCCCCCCCCCCCCCCCCGCGCCGACCTCAAGCGGGCGCCCCGTTCGGGGCGTGACGTCCCGTCACCGAAG
>NZ_JBVHMF010000010.1:143433-250177 GCF_055558595.1 Streptomyces sp. NPDC025721
ACAAAACGGAAGGGGGAACAGAGGAAGAGTATCCCTCCCCCCCCCCCCCCCCCCCCCCCCCCCCCCCCCCCGCCCTTGTGCGGTCCCGTGCCTCAGCCGACGACGGTCCAGGTGTCCCGCCCGGTCAGCAGCCCGGCGAGGTCGCCCTTGCCCTGCTGCACCACGGCCTTTTCGAGCTGGTCCGACATCTCCGTGTCGTACACCGGGCGCGTCACGTCCCGCAGCACACCGATCGGCGTGTGGTGGAGCGTGTCGGCGTCCGCCAGCCGCGACAGCGCGAAAGCGGTCGTCGGGGACTGGGTGTGCGCGTCGTGGACGAGCACTCCCGCGCTGCCCTCCACGGTCACGTCGATCACCTTCAGGTCACCGGTCGCCGGGTCGCGTACGACGCCCTTCGAACCGAGTCCGTCCTCGGCGGGGGCGCCGAAGCGGATCGGCTGCCCCTGCTCCAGCCGGATCACGGCGTCCTGCGCGGTCTCGCGCTCCTTCAGGACGTCGAAGGCGCCGTCGTTGAAGATGTTGCAGTTCTGGTAGATCTCCACCAGCGCCGTGCCCTCGTGCTCGGCCGCCGCCCGCAGCACCGACTGGAGGTGCTTGCGGTCGGAGTCGATCGTGCGGGCCACGAAGGACGCCTCGGCGCCGATCGCCAGCGACACCGGGTTGAAGGGCGCGTCCAGCGAACCCATCGGCGTCGACTTGGTGATCTTGCCGACCTCGGAGGTGGGGCTGTACTGACCCTTGGTGAGCCCGTAGATCCGGTTGTTGAACAGCAGGATCTTCAGGTTCACATTGCGCCGCAGCGCGTGGATCAGGTGATTGCCGCCGATGGAGAGCGCGTCGCCGTCACCGGTGACGACCCACACGCTCAGGTCGCGGCGCGAGGCGGCGAGCCCCGTCGCGATGGCCGGGGCGCGGCCGTGGATGGAGTGCATGCCGTAGGTGTTCATGTAGTACGGGAAGCGGGACGAGCACCCGATCCCGGACACGAACACCACGTTCTCGCGGGCCAGGCCCAGCTCCGGCATGAAGGACTGGACGGCGGCCAGGATCGCGTAGTCCCCGCAGCCCGGGCACCAGCGCACCTCCTGGTCCGACTTGAAGTCCTTCATGGACTGCTTCGCCTCGGCCTTGGGCACCAGCGACAGCGCCTCAATCATTCGCACTCTCCTCCACGAGGGCCTTCGCGAGCTGTTCCGACTTGAACGGCAACCCGGTGACCTGCGTGTACGAACGGGCGTCGACCAGATACTTGGCGCGCAGCAGGTGGGCGAGCTGGCCGAGGTTCATCTCGGGCACCACGACCTTGTCGTACGCCCGCAGGACCTCACCGAGGTTGGCCGGGAAGGGGTTGAGATGGCGCAGATGGGCCTGCGCGATCGTGCCGCCCTCGCGCCGGATGCGGCGCACGGCCGCGGTGATCGGCCCGTACGTCGAACCCCAGCCGATGACCAGGGTCCGCGCGGCGCCCTCCGGGTCGTCCACGATCAGGTCGGGCACCTTGATGCCGTCGACCTTGGCCTGCCGGGTGCGGGTCATGAAGTCGTGGTTGGCCGGGTCGTACGAGATGTTGCCGGTGCCGTCCTGCTTCTCGATGCCGCCGATGCGGTGTTCGAGGCCGGGCGTGCCGGGCACCGCCCACGGGCGGGCCAGCGTCTCCGGGTCGCGCAGATACGGCCAGAAGTCCTCGGTGCCGTCCTCGGCCGTGTGGTTGGGCCCGGTCGCGAATTGCACCCGCAGGTCGGGCAGGTCCTGGACGTCGGGTACCCGCCACGGCTCCGAGCCGTTGGCGAGATAGCCGTCGGAGAGCAGGAAGACCGGGGTGCGGTACGTGACCGCGATCCTGGCCGCCTCCAGCGCCGCGTCGAAGCAGTCCGCCGGGGTGCTGGGCGCCACGATCGGCACCGGCGCCTCGCCGTTGCGCCCGTACATCGCCTGGAGCAGGTCGGACTGCTCGGTTTTGGTGGGCAGCCCGGTCGAGGGGCCGCCGCGCTGGATGTCGATGATCAGCAGCGGCAGCTCCAGGCTGACGGCGAGCCCGATCGTCTCCGACTTCAGCGCCACACCGGGACCCGAGGTGGTGGTGAGCGCCAGCGACCCGCCGAAGGACGCGCCGAGCGCCGCGCCGATCGCGGCGATCTCGTCCTCGGCCTGGAAGGTGCGCACGCCGAAATTCTTGTGCTTGGACAGCTCGTGCAGGATGTCGGAGGCCGGGGTGATCGGGTACGAGCCGAGGAAGAGCGGCAGTTCGCTCTGCCTGCTCGCGGCGATCAGGCCGTACGACAGCGCCAGATTCCCGGAGATGTTGCGGTAGGTGCCCGCGGGGAAGGCGCTGGAGGCGGGCTGCACCTCGTAGTTGACCGCGAAGTCCTCGGTGGTCTCGCCGAAGTTCCAGCCCGCGCGGAAGGCCGTGACATTGGCCTCCGCGATGTCCGGCTTCTTGGCGAACTTCCTGCGGAGGAAGGACTCGGTGCCCTCGGTCGGCCGGTGGTACATCCACGACAGCAGGCCGAGCGCGAACATGTTCTTCGCCCGTTCGGCGTCCTTGCGCGCCAGGCCGCTGTCCTTGAGCGCCTCGACGGTGAGCGTCGTCAGCGGCACCGGGTGGATCGCGTACGCCTCCAGGGACCCGTCGTCCAACGGGTTGGCGGCGTATCCGACCTTCGCCATCGCGCGCTTGGTGAACTCGTCGGTGTTGACGATGATCTCGGCGCCGCGCGGCAGGTCGGCGACGTTCGCCTTCAGCGCGGCCGGGTTCATCGCGACCAGCACGTCGGGCGCGTCGCCGGGCGTGAGGATGTCGTGGTCCGCGAAGTGGAGCTGGAACGACGACACGCCCGGCAGGGTGCCTGCGGGGGCCCGGATCTCGGCCGGGAAGTTCGGCAGCGTCGAGAGATCGTTCCCGAAGGACGCGGTCTCCGAGGTGAAACGGTCCCCGGTGAGCTGCATTCCGTCCCCGGAGTCACCGGCGAACCGGATGATCACCCGGTCGAGGCGTTTCGTCTCTTTCGCCGGTTTGCGCTGTTCGCCCAGGACATCGCCGATCACCGGCGGATGCGCGGGCTGCTCCGTGGGCACGGGGCTGCTGCTGCTGACCTGGCTGGTCACTGAAACGGACCTCCCTAGAGGCGGCGGCTCACCGGTCATCGTACGTCGGTAAGGGTCGCCTTCCCCGTACGTCCCGGAATGTGGATGCGGGAGCGCGGCCCCGACCTGCGGACTGCCGGACATGTGTGTGGCATGTGCAGGTAACGGCGCGGTGCCCGTGGGGCCCGCGCCGTCAGGCGTCTGCTGTGAGACAGAGTGTCAACAGATCAGGAGTTCAGATAGGTGAGCACCGCCAGGACACGACGGTGATCCCCGTCACTCGGCGCCAGGCCCAGCTTCAGGAAGATGTTGCTGACGTGCTTCTCCACCGCGCCGTCGCTCACCACGAGCTGCTTGGCCACCGCCGAATTCGTCCGGCCCTCCGCCATCAGCCCCAGCACCTCGCGCTCGCGCGGCGTCAGCCCCGCCAGCACGTCCTGCTTGCGGCTGCGGCCCAGGAGCTGCGCGACCACCTCGGGGTCCAGCGCCGTGCCGCCCTCGGCGACCCGCACCACCGCGTCCACGAACTCGCGGACCTCGGCCACCCGGTCCTTGAGCAGATACCCCACCCCGCGGCTGCTGCCCGCCAGCAGCTCGGTCGCGTACTGCTCCTCCACGTACTGCGACAGCACCAGCACGCCCACGCCGGGGTGGTCCCGGCGCAGCTGCACCGCCGCCCGCACCCCCTCGTCGGTGTGCGTCGGCGGCATCCGTACGTCCGCCACCACCACGTCGGGGGCCGCGCCCTCGTCCGCCAGCTCCCGTACGACCTTGATCAGCGCCTCGGCGTCACCGACGCCGGCCACCACATCGTGACCGCGATCGGTCAGCAATCGGGTCAGTCCCTCCCGAAGCAGCACCGAATCCTCGGCGATGACCACCCGCACCCTGTCCTCCACCCGTTCCAGCCCCCCACATCCGACCCTGTCTTCCCCAGCATCCCAGCAACGACGCGCTGATGGGGAATACGGTTCCGGTGGGCAAGGTTGCGCCCGGAAGGTCGGCGGGGGTCGCGCGTCAGCGGCTCACAGGCAAGAGGAGAGCGTGTGCGCGCGGTCGGATTCGACGTCAACGGTGGCCCGGAAGTGCTCCGGCCGGTGGAAATCCCCGTCCCGGAACCGGGCCCCGGGCAGGTGCTGATCCAGGTCGCGTACGCGGGCGTCAACCACGGCGAGGTGCTGCACCGGCTCGGCGACTACGGTCCGCCGGACGGGATCGCCGTGCCCGGCCTGGAGGTCTCCGGTGAGATCGCCGCGCTCGGCGCGGGCGTTACCGGGCTCGCCGTCGGCGACCCCGTCGCCGCCTATCTGCCCGACGGCGGCGGATACGCCGAATACGCGGTCGCGCCCGCCGACTTCGCCTTCCCGCTCGACGGGATCTCCCTCCGGGACGGGGGCGGGGCGGCGCTCGTCCTCACCACCGCGTACGGGGTGCTCGCCGGGGCCGCGCGGCTCACCGCGGGGGACACCGTCCTCATCCACGCCGCCGCGGGCGGGGTCGGCTCGGTCGCGGCGCAGATCGCCCGCGCGCTGGGGGCCGCCGCCGTGTACGGGACGGTCCGCACGGCCGAGAAGGCCGAGTACGCGAAACGTTTCGGCTACGACGCGGTGCTGCTGCGCGAGACCTTCGCCGAGGAGCTGGCCGCCGCCCGCACCGAGATCGACGTGCTGCTCGACCCCATCGGCGGGGGGACGCGGCTGGCCGGGCTCTCCCTTCTGGCCCCCTTCGGCCGTCTGGTCGCCTACGGCGAGGCCGCCCGGCAGCCCGACCTCACGCTGCCGGTGCTCCCCTTCTCCGAGCGCAACCGCGCTCTCACCGGCTACTCCATCCACGACCTCGCGCTCCGCGCCCCGGCCGTTCTGCGCGGCCACGCCCTCGCCGCCCTCTCCCTCCTGGCCTCCGGAGCCATTCGGCTCGACATCACCGCCGAGTTGTCGCTTGCCGCGGCCTTCCAAGCCCATCAAGCCCTCCAGGCCGGCACCAACCGCGGCAAAGTCCTCCTCACCCTGACCTAGCCGCCCCCTGCCGGGCGGACGCCGATCTCTCAGGGGCGCGGCCCCGGTGGGGCAGACGCGGTTGTTTTCGGGCTGAAGGCCCGGTGGGGGCGGGCCGCGCAGTTCCCCGCGCCCCTGAAAAGATCGGCGGACCGCCTCTTGGAGGGGCGAGCCGTTTTGGGCGGGGCGCGGGGAGGGGTAAGGGGACCGGCCCGGAGGGGTTAGACGCGCCAGGGGAGTTCGGTGGTGATGTGGGTGGGGCCACCGGGCGGCGAGGCCACGGCGAGGACACCGTCGACGGAGTCGAGCCGCTCGGCGAGCCCGGCGAGCCCGGACCCACCGGACACGGCGGCGCCCCCGCGCCCGTTGTCGGACACCTGCATCATGAGCCGGTCACCGACCCGCCACACCTCCACGGTCGCGCGCGAAGCGCCACTGTGCTTGCTGACGTTCTGCAGCAGCTCGGACACCGTGAAGTAGGCGATGCCCTCAATGGCCGGCACCGGCCGCGCCGGCAAATCGACGGTCACGGCGACCGGCACGGTGCAGCGCGACGCGACCGACGACAGGGCCGCGTCCAGCCCGCGGTCGGTGAGGATCGCCGGGTGGATGCCGCGCGCCAGATCCCGCAGCTCCTGAAGCGCGATCTTCACCTCCCCGTGCGCCTCCTCGACCATCACGGCCCCGGCCGACGGATCTTCGAGCAGCTTCTCCTTGGCCAGGCCCAGGTCCATCGCCAGCGCCACCAGCCGCGCCTGCGCGCCGTCGTGCAGGTCGCGCTCGATGCGCCGCAGGTCCGCCGCCGCCGTGTCGACCACGACCCCGCGGTCCGACTCCAGCTCGGTGACCCGCTCCGCCAGCCGCGAAGGCCCGAGCAGACCGCTCACCAGAATCCGGTCCACGTGCGCCATGCCCCGGTAGACCCACGGGCTGCTCAGTACGAGCGCGCCGCCGACCACGACGCACAGCAGCATGTCGGCCGGGGTGTGCAGCCACCAGCCGTGCCCGTGCCCGTCGCCGTACATCTGGAGGCCGTCCTGCCCGAAGTAGACCGGGAAGACCCAGCGCCACAGCGGATACGTCAACAGGCCCCAGCCGTACGTGAAGAAGCTGATGGCGACGGAGAAGGTGAAGATCCCCCACGGGAAGTGGACCAGGGTGTAGGCGGCGTGCCGCCAGTTGACGCCGCTGCCGAGCTGCGCACCGAGCCGGGACAGGAAACCGCCGTTCCTGCCGCGCACCGGCCGCGGGTCCTCCACGTCCAGCCAGAGCAGCGACCGCGCGCGGGCCCGCTCCACGGCGCCGATCGCGCGGCAGCCGCCGAGCGCGAGCACGAGCACCGGCAGCCCGATGAAGGTGACCAGCAGCCCGGCGCCGAGCGAGAACATCGTCACGGTCCAGACGAAGCCGACGATGCACATCGGCAGATTGATCAGCAGGTAGGCGAACTCGCGCCAGGCGCGTGCCTCGACCGGCGCGCGCAGCGCCGTCGGCAGGCGGTGCTCGCGCTCGCGCTCGTGCGCGCGCTCGGCGGGCGGGAAGCCGTAAGCCATGGTCGGTCCGTCCTCTCTGCTTTTCTCTGTGACTCCATGCTGGCTGGTGCGTGCACCCATCCCCATGGTGCGGATCGGCGTCTTGGGGGTGGGGCTAGCCCCACCGCCCCGGCTTCCGCGCTCAGCGCCCCGCCCGGTGCTTGACTCCGCTCAGCGCCTGGCCGCGCTCAGCGCCTGGCTCCGCTCAGCGCCTGGCCCCGGCCTTGCGGAACTCCCGGTCGCGCCACGGCAGTTCGGCCGTGACCACGGTCGGCCCCGCCTCCGGTGAGCTGACCACGAAGAGCCCGTCCACCGACCGCAGCCGTTCGCCGAGCCCGGCCAGACCCGTACCGCCCGACACGTCCGCGCCGCCGCGCCCGTCGTCCCGTACCTGCACCATCAGCCGGTCGTCGGCGCGCCACACGTCCACCGAGGCGTGCCGTGCCCTGCTGTGCTTGCTGACGTTCTGCAACAGCTCGGAGACCGTGAAGTACGCGATCCCCTCGATCGCCTCCGCGGGCCGCGCGGGCAGGTCCACGGTCACCGCGACCGGCACCGTGCAGCGCGACGCGACCGACGACAGGGCCGCGTCCAGGCCGCGGTCGGTGAGGATCGCCGGGTGGATGCCGCGCGCCAGATCCCGCAGCTCCTGAAGGGCCACCTTCACCTCGCCGTGCGCCTCGCCCACCATCTTGGCCGCCGCCTCCGGGTCCTCCAGCAGCTTCTCCTTGGCCAGGCCGAGGTCCATCGCCAGCGCCACCAGCCGCGCCTGCGCGCCGTCGTGCAGGTCGCGCTCGATCCGCCGCAGGTCCGCCGCCGCCGTGTCGACCACGACCCCGCGGTCCGACTCCAGCTCCTCGATCCGCCGCTCCAGCTCGTCCGACGGCTGGAGCAGCCCGCGGACCATCGCCCGGTCGACCATCGTCAGCCCGCGCGCCAGGAACGGCAGCACCGGCCACAGCACGAACAGCGAGACCAGCGTCAAGGTGAAGGTGAGGATGCCCCACGGCAGCCGGATGCCGTAATAGAGGGCGTGCCGCCACGCCACCGGGTCCTTCAGCGACGCCCACAGCCACGGCAGGAAACCGAAGGTGCCCCGCTTCAGCGGGCGCGGCTCGTCGATGTGCACGCCCAGCAGGTCGCGCGCCCGGCTCCGCTCCACCCGCCCCAGCAGCCGGCACCCGGCGAGTCCGTACGCCAGCAGGGGCAACCCGATCACCGTCACCGACAGGCCGAGGCCCACCGTCACGACCGTCACGACGTAGACGAAGCCGATGATCGACACCGGCAGATTCAGCAGCAGATACCCGATCTCCCGCCACGTCACGCGGTCGTACGCGAAGCGCACGGGTGGCAGCGGGGCGGGGGCGGCGGGCTGACGGGACGCGGGCGAGGTGTTCATGAGTCCAGCCTGCCGGGGAAGCGGCGGGGCGCGCCATGGGGTGCGTAGGTCAGGCGGCGGTGGGGTTATCCCCCGGTACGGGCGAGGGCGTCCGGCGGGGCCGCCGCCGATGCGCGCACCGGTGCCCGCACGGGGGGCGTGCGCCTGTGAGGCCAGGGCCTAGACTCCCTCCCGTATAGATCGTCTAAAGAGATCCACAAGGATCGCTGGACACCACCGGTCAACGAGTGAACGAGGGGCGGACGGACGTGGACTACTTCCACGGCTACTCGGTCGTCGGCCTGGTCGCGGTCGTCGGTGTGCTCTTCGTGACCGTCGCCTTCGCGTCCGGCCGCCTGCTGCGGCCCGTCGTGCCGACGCGCGAGAAGATGCTCACGTACGAGTGCGGGGTCGACCCGGTCGGCGAGGGCTGGGCGCACACCCAGGTCAAGTACTACGTGTACTCCTTCCTCTACGTCATCTTCGCGGTCGACGCGATCTTCCTGTTCCCGTGGGCCACGGTCTTCGCCGCGCCCGGCTTCGGCGCGACGACGCTGGTGGAGATGTTCGTCTTCATCGGCTTCCTCGCGATCGGGCTGCTCTACGCATGGAAGAAGGGCGTCCTCGAATGGACGTGAACCCGCAGGCGATTCCCGAGGCCCCTGCGCAGGACCTTCCCGAGCCGCGCCGTCTCGGCGTGCTGTCCCGGCTGGCGCCGGAGCCGATGAAGGTGGTGCTCAACTGGGGCCGCCGCTACAGCCTGTGGGTCTTCAACTTCGGCCTCGCCTGCTGCGCCATCGAGTTCATCGCCGCGTCGATGTCCCGGCACGACTTCATCCGGCTGGGCGTCATCCCCTTCGCGCCGGGACCGCGCCAGGCCGACCTCATGGTCGTCTCCGGCACCGTCACCGACAAGATGGCGCCCGCCGTCAAGCGCCTGTACGAGCAGATGCCCGAGCCGAAGTACGTCATCTCCTTCGGCGCGTGCTCCAACTGCGGCGGCCCCTACTGGGACTCGTACTCCGTCACCAAGGGCGTCGACCAGATCATCCCCGTCGACGTCTACGTGCCCGGCTGCCCGCCGCGCCCCGAAGCGCTCCTCCAGGGCATCCTCAAGCTCCAGGAGAAGATCGCGCGCGAGTCGCTGGCGGAGCGGTACGGCTCCGCCGCGGGCCCGCGTCCGTCCGTCGCCGCCTTGACGAGCGGCCTCGTCACTCCGCCGGAGGGGCCGAGGTGACCGGTTGGCTGCCGCGGGAGGCCGCGGAGATCTTCGGCGAGGGCGCCGTCGCGCAGGAGGCGTACGACCTCCTGACCGTCGATGTGCCGGCCGGTGAGTGGGTCGCCTCGCTCACGGCCGCGCGGGACGCCCTCGGCTGCACGTACTTCGACTGGCTGAGCGCCGTCGACGAGCCCGGCACCGGCTTCCGGGTCTGCGCGCACGTCGTCGCGCTGGACGGCGGCGTCCGGCGGCTGCTGCTGCGGACGACCGTGCCGCACGACGCGCCCGTCCTCGCCACCGCCACCGGCGTCTACGCGGGCGCGGCGTGGCACGAACGCGAGACCCACGAGATGTTCGGCGTCGACTTCACCGGGCACCCGGGCCTCGCGCCCCTCCTGCTCCCCGACGAGTTCGAGGGGCACCCCCTCCGCAAGGACTTCGTCCTCGCCGCCCGCGTCGCCAAGGCGTGGCCCGGTGCCAAGGAGCCCGGCGAGTCCCACGACGGCGGCCCCAAGCGCCGCCAGATGCAGCCCCCCGGCGTCCCCGACCCCAACGACTGGGGCCCCCAAAAAGGCCAACTCCCCCCGCCCCCCGCCCGCCCCGCCCGCGGCCCCCGCCCAACGGCCCCCCCGCCCGACCGCCCGGCGCGTACAACCCCGTCGGCCGACCGCCCGGCCCGCCGCACCCGCAGCGTGACCGAAGGCTCCACCAGCCAAACCCCTGCCGGTAGCTCCGCCGTCCAACCCCCTGCCGGGGCCCCCTCCGGCGACACCCCCGCGCCCCCACGCAAGCGCGTCCCCGACGCCCCATGGGAACAACCCCCAACCGCCACCCCCGCGGGGCGCGGCGACGCTGCGCCGACCAAGAAGCCCACCGCAAGCGAACCGCCCGCCCCAGGCGGCACCCCTGCTGCGGTCAGCGAGCCCGCGCCGTCGGCGAAGCCTGCCGCTGGCGGCAGTTCCGCTGCGGGTAGCGAGCCCGCGCCGTCCGACGAGCCCGCCGTAGGCGAGACGCCCGCTGCGAGCGAACCGCCTGCCGCAGGCGAGGGGTCCACCGCAGGTGGCACCCCCGCTCGGGGTGGTGAGCCCGCGTCGTCCGACGAGCCCGCGTCGTCCGACGAGCGCGCCGCAGGCGAACCGCCCGCTGCAAGCGAACCGCCCGCCGTAGGCGAGGGGCCCGCCGCAGGTGGCACCCCCGCTCGGGGTGGTGAGCCCGCGTCGTCCGACGAGCCCGCCGCAGGCGAGACGCCCGCTGTGAGCGAACCGCCCTCCGGAAGCGAGAAGCCCACCGCAGGTGGCACCCCCGCTCGGGGTAGTGGGCCCGCGTCGTCCGACGAGCCCGCCGCAGGCGAACCGCCCGCTGCAAGCGAGAAGCCCGCCGCAGGCGAATCGCCCGCTGCAAGCGAATCGCCCGCCGGAAGCGAACCGCCCGCTGCAAGCGAACCGCCCGCTGCGAGCAAGAAGCCCACCGCAGGTGGCACACCCGGTCGGGGTGGTGGGTCCGCGTCGTCTGATGAGCGCGCCGCAGGCGAAGACGGTGGGCGGGGAGGTGAGGGGCGTGGGTGACGTAGTGGACGTCGGGCTGCGGCTTGTGGGTGTGCTCGTTGTGTTCCTGGTGTTTCCGCTGGTGGTGGGACAGGCGGAGCACAAGGTGATGGCGCATATGCAGGGCCGATTGGGGCCGATGTATGCGGGCGGGTTCCACGGGTGGGCCCAACTGGTGGCGGACGGAGTGAAGTTCGCGCAGAAGGAAGACGTGGTTCCGGCCGACGCGGACCGGCGGATCTTCCAACTCGCCCCCGCCGTCGCGCTCCTGCCCTACCTCGTCGTGCTGATCGCGATCCCGGTGGGACCGCACGGCTTCGTCGGCCAGGCCCTGGACGCGGGCCTGATCTTCGTCCTGGCCATGATGGGCATCGGCGTGCTCGGCTCGCTGATGGCGGGCTGGGCGTCGGCGAACAAGTTCTCCCTGCTCGGCGGCCTGCGCACGGCGGCGCAACTGATGGCGTACGAGCTGCCGATGCTGCTCACCGCCGCGTCGGTCGCGATGGCGGCGGGCACGCTGTCACTGCCGGGCATCGTGGGGGAGTACCACTGGTGGTGGACCCCCTGGCAGCTCATCGGCGGCCTCGTGTTCTTCACGGCGGGCCTCGCCGAGCTGCAACGGCCCCCGTTCGACATGCCGGTGGCCGACTCCGAGATCATCTTCGGCGCGTACACCGAATACACCGGCCTGCGCTTCGCCCTGTTCCTGCTCGCCGAGTACGCGGGCATCGTCGTGCTGTGCGCCCTGACCACGGTGCTGTTCCTCGGCGGCTGGCACGGCCCCTGGTCCGGCAGCGTCGGCTGGCTGTGGACGCTGGTCAAGACCGGCCTGCTGGCCTTCGTCGTGATCTGGCTGCGGGTCAGCTACCCGCGCCTTCGCGAGGACCAGCTCCAGAAACTCGCCTGGACCGTACTCATCCCGCTCGCCCTCGCCCAGATCGCCCTGACCGGCGTCGTCAAGGTGGTGATCTCCTAGCATGGCCATCCCCGGAACCGGCCTCGCCAAGGGCCTGGCCGTCACCCTGCGGACGATGACGAAGCGTTCCGTCACCGACCAGTACCCGGACGCGCTGCCCGCACTCCCGCCGCGCTCGCGCGGTGTGATCGCGCTGTTCGAGGAGAACTGCACGGTCTGCATGCTGTGCGCCCGCGAGTGCCCCGACTGGTGCATCTACATCGACTCCCACAAGGAGACGACACCGGCCGTCGCCCCCGGCGGGCGCGAGCGCAGCCGCAATGTGCTGGACCGCTTCGCCATCGACTTCTCGCTGTGCATGTACTGCGGCATCTGCATCGAGGTGTGCCCCTTCGACGCGCTGTTCTGGTCGCCGGAGTTCGAGTACGCCGAGACCGACATCCTCGAACTCACCCACGAGCGCGACAAGCTGCGCGACTGGATGTGGACGGTGCCCGCGCCTCCCGCGCTCGACCCGGCCGCCGAGGAACCCAAGGAGATCGCCGCCGCCCGCAAGGCCGCCGACAAGCTCATCGCTGCCCAGGCCCAGGCCCAGGCAGAAGCCCAGGCCCAGGCGGAGGCGCAGGCCCAAACAGAGGCCCGGCCGCAGGCCCCGACGGCGACCGACCCGGCGACCGAAGGACCCTCCGCGCCGGGGGAGGGCGACTCGTGATCGTCCACGAAACCATCCACAGCCAGGGCGGCTTCCTCTCGCCCACCGGCGTCGAGATCGCCTTCCTCCTCATCGGCCTCGTCACCCTCGGCGCGGCCGTCCTGACCGTCACCACCCGGCAGCTCGTGCACGCGGCCCTGTGGCTGGTCGTCGCCCTCGGCGGCCTCGCCGTCGAATACCTGCTGCTCACGGCCGAGTTCATCGCCTGGGTGCAGGTGCTGATCTACGTCGGCTCCGTCGTCGTCCTCCTGCTGTTCGGACTGATGCTGACCAGAGCGCCCATCGGCCGCTCGCCGGACGCCGACTCCGAGAACCGCTGGGTCGCCCTCGGGGTCGCCGTCGCCGCCGCGGTCACCCTGGTGTGGGTGGTCGTGGACGCCTTCCGCTCGACCTGGATCGACCTGCACGGCGTGGTCCAGGGCTCCTCGCACGCCACCGGGCAGACCCTGTTCCGCTTCTGGGTGCTGCCCTTCGAGGCGCTGTCGGTGCTGCTGCTCGCCGCCCTCGTCGGCGCGATCGTCCTCTCCCGCCGCGAGACCGCCGAGGACCGCGCGGGCACCGGGACCGCGAAGGACACCGGGACCGCTAAGGGCGCCGGGACCGGCACGGGCGGCCGCACCCCCACCGGCACCCCCACCGGCACCCCCACCGGCCAGGGCAAGGAGAACTGATGCACCTCGTCTACCCGGCCGTCCTCGCCGCCCTCCTCTTCTGCGTCGGTGTCTACGGCGTCCTCGCCCGCCGCAACGCGATCCTCGTCCTGATGTCCGTCGAGCTGATGCTCAACGCCGTCAATCTCAACCTGGTCGCCTTCGACGTGTGGCTGCGCGACACCCTCCACTCCGGCCAGGCCCTCACCCTGTTCACCATCACGATCGCCGCCGCCGAGATCGGTCTCGGCCTGGCGATCGTGCTGCTCGTGTACCGCAACCGCGGCAGCTCCGACATCGACCGGCTCACCGACCTCGCCGAGCCGCCCGAGCACGCGTCAGCCGAGCACGCATCAGCCGAGCACGCGTCGTCCGAGCACACCGCGTCCGACCCGGACGGCACGGCCGCCGACAAGAAGGCCGAGGCCGCCGCGTGACCCTGACCGCCCTTGCCGCGCTCGTCCCCCTCCTGCCCTTCCTCGGCGCGGTCACCGGACTCCTGCTCGGCCGGCGCGCACCCGGCTTCGTACGCCCGCTGGCCGTACTGCCCACCGCCACCGCCTTCGTGCTGGCCGCCGTCGTCGCCGCCCGCCAGGGCACCGGCGCGCCGACCGACGCCGTCCACAAGCTCACCGACACCGGCTCCGCGCCCGTCTACCTCGCCCTGCACCTGGACGGCTTCGCGGTCCTGATCGCCGTCCTCGTCGGCCTCGTCGCCACCTGCGTCCAGCTCTACTCCACCGCCTATCTGCGCGACGACCCGCGCTATCCCTCGTACGCCGCCCTCGTCTCGCTGTTCACCGCCGCCATGTTCCTGGTCGTCTACTCGGGCGACCTGATGGTGCTGCTGGTCGGCTGGGAGATCATGGGCATCTGCTCGTACTTCCTGGTCGGGCACTACTGGGAGACCGAGGCCGCCAGGACGGCGTCGATCAAGGCGTTCCTGGTCACCAAGCTCGGCGACGTCCCCTTCCTCATCGGGGTGTTCGCGCTCGCCGCCGACGCCGGGACCTTCCGGATCAGCGGCATCCTCTCCGCCGCGGCGGACGGCCGGCTCCACCACCCCACGGTGATCGCGCTGCTGCTGCTCGCCGGGGTCGCGGGCAAGTCCGCGCAGTTCCCGCTGCACACCTGGCTGCCCGACGCGATGGCCGGTCCCACCCCGGTCTCCGCGCTGATCCACGCCGCCACCATGGTCGCCGCCGGCATCTATCTGGTGGCCAGGCTGCTGCCGGTGTTCACCGCGTCCGCCGCCGCGCTGGCCGTCCTCGCCGTGATGGCCGCCGTCACCATGATCGGCTCGGGCCTGGCCGCCCTCGCCCAGGACGACATCAAACGCGTGCTGGCGTACTCCACCATCGGCCAGCTCGGCTACATGGCGGGCGCCCTGGCCGTCGCCGACCGCGACGCCGCCGTCTTCCACCTCCTGTCGCACGGCGCCTTCAAGGCGCTGCTCTTCCTCGGCGCGGGCGTCGTCATCCACGCGGCGGGCACCAACTCGCTCACCGCGATGTCCCGCATGGGCTCGCTCGCCAAGCGCGTCCCCGACGCCATGTGGACGATGGGCATCGCCCTCGCCGCCCTCGCGGCCCTCCCTCCGCTGTCCGGCTTCTTCTCCAAGGAGTCCGTGCTGCGCGCCGCCGAGCACGCCTCGGCCGGGCACACCGCGCACGTCCCCTCGGCCGTCGGCTGGACCGTCTTCGTCGCGGGCCTGACCGCCGCCGTCCTGACCGCCGGATACGCCACCCGGCTGTTCCTGCTGGCTTTCCGCGGCAGCGGCCCCGAGGCCCCCGACCACGGCAGGCAGCCGGTCGTGATGACCTCCGTGCTGTGGGTGCTGGCCGTCCCCACCATCGCCTTCGGCGGCCTCGCCTACCGCGAGCTGCCCGACTGGTTCGGCGGCGCCCCGCTCGGCCCCACCCTGATCACCTCCGTCCTCGGCACCGGCCTGGCCCTGGTCGGCGTCCTGATCACCTACGGCGCCTGGAAGGCGGCCACCGCCACCCGGCTCGCCGTCCCCGTCGGAGCCGTCGTCACCGCCGACGGCGACCCCGGCGCGGAACCCGCCCTCGTCGAGGCCGAGGCCACCGCCACCCACGAGGCGATCTACGGCGACATCGCGTCCGCCGACGACCCGGGCGACCCCGGCCGTCTGCTGCTGGGCAGGCTGCACCGCCACGCGGCCCACGGCTTCCACCTCGACGCCCTCTACACCGCGCTGTTCGTCCGCCCGGTGCTGGCCGCCGCGCAACTCGTCCGCTTCCTGGACCGCGAGGTCATCGAGACCTACGTCCGCGGCGCGGGCGGCACCCCCCGGCTGCTCGGCGCGGCCGTCCGCAAGGCCCAGACCGGAAACGTCCAGACCTACCTCAGCGCGCTGCTGGCCGGTGCGGTCGTCCTCGCCGTCCTCGTCGCCGTCGGAGGCTGAGCCCGAAGTGAACGACACCGCCCTCCAGTACGTCCTCGCGGCACTCCTCGTGCTGCCGCTGCTCGGCGCGGTCGGCGCCCTGCTCCCGCCGCCGCCCGGCCTGAAGGGCCGTGACCCCGGCCAGGCCGTCCTGCGGCACGGCGTCACCGTCACCGGCGCCGTACTCGTCCTGGCGATCGTCCTCGCGGCCGGCTTCGACCACGACCACCCCGCCAGGACCCAGGCCACCACCGACCTCAACTGGATCCCCGCGCTCAAGATCCATCTCCACCTCGGCGTCGACGGCATCTCGCTCCCCCTCCTCGTCCTGACCGCGCTGCTGACCTTCCTCTGCGCGCTCTACAGCTACTTCAAAATGCCCGCGGGCCCCGGCCCCAAGGCGTTCGTCGCCCTGCTGCTGCTCCTGGAAGCGGGCACGCTGGCGACCTTCGCCGTGCTCGACCTGATGCTGTTCTTCCTCGCCTTCGAGACGGTCCTCATCCCGATGTACTTCCTCATCGCCCGCTGGGGCGGCGGGGACCGCGAGCGGTCCGCACTGCGCTTCATCGTCTACACCCTCCTCGGCTCCGTGATCATGCTGCTCGGCCTGCTCCTCATCGGCGTGAAGGCGGGCACATTCGACATGGTGGCACTCGCCACTGACAACGGGTCATCACTCAGTCACTCCACGCAACTGATCGCGGTCCTCGCGATCGGCCTCGGCCTGGCCGTGAAGGCCCCGATGTGGCCGCTGCACAGCTGGCTGCCCGACGCCCACACCGCCGCCCCCACCGTCGGATCGGTGCTGCTCGCGGGCGTGCTGCTGAAGATGGGCACCTACGGCCTGGTCCGGATCGTCCTGCCGATGGCCCCCGACGGCATCCACACCTTCGCCCCCTACCTGGCCGCCTTCGCCGTCGTCGGCATCGTCTACGGCTCGCTCGCCTGCCTCGCGCTGGCCCGCCGGGGCAACGGCGGCGACCTCAAACGGCTGATCGCGTACTCCTCCGTCGGCCACATGGGCTTCGTCCTGCTCGGCATCGCCTCCCTGACCCCCACCGGCGTCAACGGCGCGCTCTTCGCCAACATCGCCCACGGCCTCATCACCGGCCTGCTGTTCTTCCTGGTCGGCGCCCTGAAGGACCGATACGGCTCCAGCGACCTCGACACCCTCGCCGGCGCCACGGGAGCCGCGCTCTACGGCAAGGCGCCGCGCCTGGGCGGCCTGGTCGCCTTCGCCGCCGTCGCCTCCCTCGGACTGCCGGGCCTGGCCGGATTCTGGGGCGAGATGCTGTCGATGTTCGGCGCCTTCAAACCCGCCGCGGGCCTCAGCCGCCCCGCCTATCTGACCTTCACCGCCGTCGCCGCCTTCGGCACCCTGCTCACCGCCGCCTACCTGCTGGTCGTGGTCCGCCGGGTCTGCATGGGCGACCGCGAGACCGTCGACGCGCAGCCCGCGCTCGCCGACGTCCAGGCGTACGAATTCGCCGCCTGGACGCCGCTCGCCGCGCTCACCGTCCTGGCCGGACTGTGGCCCGCCGTCCTGCTCGGCCTCACCGATCCGGCCGTGCACACCCTCCTCGGAGGCAACTGATGCCGTCCCTCGTGCAGTCCGTCGACTGGACGGCGCTCGCCCCCGCCGCCATCCCGGCGGTCCTCGCCCTCGTCGTCCTGGTCGCCGACCTCTTCCTGCCCAAGGCCCGCAAGGAACTGCTGGCCTGGACCACCGTCGCGGGACTCGTCCTGGCCGCACTGGCCCTGATCCCGCTGCGGGCGGGCCGCCACGCCACCTTCTGCGTGACGGTCGTGCACCCCGGCACCGCCGCCGACCTCCCCGCGGGCGGCGGCGGGTGCTCGTACGCGGCCGACCACTTCACCCTGGTCATCCAGGCCCTGGTGCTCGGCGGCGCGCTGCTCACGGCCCTGCTGTCGGTCAACACCCAGGACGACCTCCCGGCGGGCGAGTACTGGTTCCTGCTGCTCGCCTCCGCCTCCGGCGCCGCGCTGCTGCCCGCCTCCCGCGACCTGGCGACCCTGATCGTCGCCCTCGAGGTCGCCACCCTGCCCGCCTTCGCGCTGGTCGGCCTGCGGCGCGGCGACAAGCTGTCCAGCGAGGCCGCGCTCAAGTTCTTCCTGTCCTCGGTGACCGCGACCGCCGTCTCGCTGCTCGGCATCAGCTTCGTCTACGCGGCCACCGGCACCATGCACCTGGCCGCCGTCGCCGACGGCCTCACGCACGCGCCCGCGCAACTCGTCACCGTGGCGAAGGTCGGCGCGGCCCTCACTCTGGTGGGGTTCGCCTTCAAACTCGCCGCGGCCCCCTTTCACTTCTGGGTGCCCGACACCTACGCGGGCGCGCCGCTGCCGGTCGCCGCGTATCTGTCGGTGGTCGGCAAGGCCGCCGGTTTCTCCGGCCTGATCCTGGTGTCGGTCATCGCCTTCAAGCCCTATTACGACGTGTGGGGCCCGGCCTTCGGCGTACTGGCCGCGCTCACCATGACCGTCGGGAACGTCGGCGCGCTCCGGCAGCGGCCCGGCGTGCCGCGCGGCGCCGTACGCCTGCTGGCCTGGTCGTCCATCGGCCAGGCGGGTTATCTGCTGGTGCCGCTGGCCGCCGCGTCCTCCGCCGCCGACCCGGCGCACGAGATCGGCACCACCGTCGCGTACGCCCTGATGTACGCGGTGGTGAACCTCGGCGCCTTCGCCGTGGCCGCCCTCGTCTCGCGCACCGCCCCGCAGGGCCGGCTCAGCGACTACCGGGGCCTGTACGCGACCCGCCCGCTGGCCGCCCTCGCGCTCGGCTTCTTCCTGCTGTGCCTGGCCGGACTGCCGCCCGGCGTCATCGGCCTGTTCGCCAAGGTCGCCGTCTTCTCCTCCGCCGTCGGCACCCAGCACGGCTGGCTCGCGGTGATCATGGCCGTCAACGTCGTCATCGCGCTCGTGTACTACCTGCGCTGGACGGCGCTGCTCTTCACCCGCCCCGAGGGCGCTCCCGAGCAATCCCCGAGCGCGGTCACGACCGGCGGCGCGAGCGGCATCACGACCGGCGGCGCGCTCGCGGCCGTACCCGTCACCCGTACGCCCGTCGGCCTCGTCGCCGCCATCACGCTGACCGCGCTGGCCGGGGTGGCACTGTCCGGCGCGCCGCAGCTCGTCCTGCGGTACGCGCAGGGCTCGCTGTTCTGACCGGGTCCTCCCTCCGGCCCTCTGACCAGCACGTCCGTCCCCGGCCCCGACCGGCCGGGGGCCGTATCCGTACGCCCCGCGCCGGTAGCGCTGCGTGCGCATAAGGGAACTAGCGGCGCTCGGGTGGCGTTGTTGTGGGCAGGAGGTTCTCCTAGGGGGAGAGGTTCCCCCCGACGCACACTTTGGAGGGCGCACCGTGCACCGCCGGCACAACGGGTTGAAGACCGCCGTACTCCTCGGCGGTCTGTCGGCCCTCATCCTGGTCATCGGCAGCTTCTTCGGCCGGACCGGACTCATCGTGGCCCTGGTCATCGCGGTGGGGACGAACGCGTACGCGTACTGGAACAGCGACAAGCTGGCTCTACGCGCGATGCGCGCCCGCCCCGTCAGCGAATTCGAGGCGCCCGAGCTGTACCGGATCGTGCGCGAGCTCTCGACCACCGCCCGCGAGCCCATGCCCCGGCTGTACATCTCGCCCACCGAGGCGCCGAACGCCTTCGCGACCGGCCGCAATCCGCGCAACGCGGCGGTCTGCTGCACCCAGGGCATCCTGGCCATCCTCGACGAGCGCGAGCTGCGCGGCGTCCTCGGCCACGAGCTGAGCCACGTCTACAACCGCGACATCCTCATCTCCTCGATCGCGGGCGCGCTCGCCTCCGTGGTGATGTTCCTGGTCAACTTCGCGTGGCTGATCCCGATCGGCCGCTCCGACGACGACGAGGGCCCCGGCATCCTCGGCATGCTGCTGCTGATGATCCTCGGCCCGCTGGCCGCCTCGGTCATCCAGTTGGCCGTCTCCCGCTCGCGGGAGTACGAGGCCGACGCCTCGGGCGCGCGCCTGACCGGCGACCCGCTGGCCCTGGCCTCCGCGCTGCGCAAGCTCGAAACGGGCACACAGCAGCGGCCCCTCGCGCCCGAACCGCGCCTGGAGACCGCCAGCCATATGATGATCGCCAGTCCATTCCGCGCGGGCGACGTCTCCAAGCTCTTCTCGACCCATCCCCCGATGGCAGAGCGCATCTCCCGCCTCGAAGACATGGCAGGCCACCGGTGAAGACCATCCTGAACGTCATCTGGCTCATCCTCTGCGGTGTGTGGATGTTCCTCGGCTACGTCCTGGCAGGGGCACTCCTCTGCGTCACGATCATCGGCATCCCGTTCGGCATCGCCGCCTTCCGCATCGGCGTCTACGCGCTCTGGCCGTTCGGCTACACCGCGGTCGAGCGCCGGGACGCGGGCACGGGCTCCTTCGTCGGCAATGTGCTGTGGGTGATCCTCGCGGGCTGGTGGCTGGCCCTCGGCCACATCGTCACCGGCGTGCTGCTCTGCGTCACGATCATCGGCATCCCGTTCGGCATCGCCAACTTCAAGCTGATCCCGCTGTCGCTCATGCCGCTGGGCAAGGAGATCGTGCCGACCGACCGGCCGTTCGCCTCGCGCTGAGCGTCTTCCGGCCGTCCGTCGCGCCGAGTGCCGTCGGGCCGCCCCTCGGGCCGAGTGCCTTCGGGCCGAGCGCCTTCCGGCCGTCCGCCGTACCTGACGGCCGGTCAGGAGGCCGTCCCTGCTACCCTCACCTGCGGAGGTGCCGGGTGGACGACTACGCGCTCAGTGTCGAGACGGCGGACGCCGAACTGCCGCCCGCCCTCGCCGTCTACGCGGCGCATCTTCTGCGCCGCGCACACATCCGCGCCAACCGGGTCGCCGATCACCTCGCCCCGGAATTCGGCGTCGCGGCGGGCCAAGGCGCCTCAGGCGCGCGCGACTTCCAGATACTCGACGCGCTCGACGCCCCCGTCACGTACTCCCAGCAGGATCTCGGCGAGCGGCTCGGCATCAACCGCACCACCATGGTCAAGCTGATCGACCGGCTGGAGCAGGCGGGCCAGGTCACCCGCGCCCGCAACCCCGGCGACCGCCGCTCGTACGTCCTCGCCCTCACCGACGACGGCCGCAGCGCCGTCAAGGCCATGGAACCCGCGATGGCCGCGGGCGACGACCACCTCACCGCGGCCCTGACCGCCGCGGAACGCGTCCGCCTCGACGCGCTGCTGAGCACCCTGCTGGCCCGTACCCCGCCCGAGCGCGGTGTACGGCGTACGAGCCCGCTGATCGCCCAGGCGCACCATTTCGTACGGCGCCGGATCGAGGACGCGCTGACCGACGTCGGCCTCCAGGCGCGGCATTTCGGCGCGCTCACCGTCCTGGCCGACGAGGCGAGTTCGCAGCAGCGGCTCGCCCGGCGGCTCGGCATCAGCGAGCAGGCGATCCTCCAGATCGTCGACGACCTGGAGAGCGCGGGCCGGGTGGTGCGCGAGCGCGACCCGCGCGACCGGCGGCGGTACGCGCTGCGGCTGACCGACGTGGGGCGCGACGCGCTGGCCACCGCCCGGCGGGCCGTCGAGGCCGCCGAGACCGACATGGGCACGAGGCTCGGCACCGACGGCCGGGCGGAGTTGAAGGCGCTGCTCACGAAGATGCTGCGCGCGGACGTCTGACCACTGGCTGTCGCGCGCGGGCCGCCCGTACCGTTTCCGCCCCCGACGCCCCTCGCGGACCGTGCCCCCGGCCCGCATACCCGGCCCGCATCCCGACCACATTCCCGACCGCATCCCACCGAGGAGACGTCATGGCCATTCTTCACGTCGGCGCCAAGGCACCGGACTTCACCCTTCCCGACCAGACGGGCAAGCCCGTCACGCTCAGCGATGTGCTGGGCGAGAAGGTCGTGGTGCTGTACTTCTACCCGAAGGACAACACCAGCGGCTGCACCACCGAGGCGTGCAGCTTCCGTGACAGCTACGAGAGCTTCACCGACGCGGGCGCCGAGGTGATCGGCGTCAGCTCCGACTCGGTCGAGACGCACGAGAAGTTCGCCGGCCGCCACGAGCTGCCCTTCATCCTGCTCGCCGACACCGACAAGGCCGTGCGCAAGCAGTACGGCGCCACGAGCCTGGGCGTCGTGCCCGGCCGCGTCACCTTCGTCATCGACCGCGAGGGCGTCGTCCGGCACGCGTTCTCCTCGATGATGAACATCGGCGGGCACATCGGGGACGCGCTGAAGGTGGTCAAGGAGCTTCAGTAGCCGCTCGGTTCGGCCCGGGAAATGGTTCAACTCCCGGATAGATATGCGGATTGACGATTCGGCAGGCTGACTATAGCCTCGGTGTGGCGATTCCTCCTGATCCACTGGTTCACCTAGTTCCAGGGAGACACGTTGATGACCACTCCGCACCAGCCGGGCGAGACCGTCGATCTGACGATGATGTACGCCTTCCACGACGGACTGCGGCGCGACGTGGCGATCATCGCCAAGTCCGCCGCCGTCACGGGCGACGACCCGTCCCGGCTCACCGCCACCCACTTCGGGTGGGATCTGTTCAAGCGGTTCCTGACCATCCATCACACAGCCGAGGACGACGTCCTGTGGCCGAAGCTGCGCGGCCAGTTCGCCGACCGCCCCGACGACCTCGAACTCCTTGAGGCGATGGAGGCGGAACACGACCGGATCGACCCGCTGATCGCCGCGATCGACGCGGCGCTCGCCGACGAACAGGGCGGCCACACCGCCCTCGGCGACGCCGCCGACGCCTTCGCCACCGAACTGAACGCCCACCTCAGCCACGAGGAGAGCGACGCGCTCCCGCTCATCGAGCGCGAACTGTCCCCGGCCGACTGGGCCTTGTTCGCCGACAGCCAGCGCAATCAGATCGGCCTCGGCCTCGCGCCGCGCTACATCCCGTGGCTGCTCGACGGCGCCACCCCCGAGCGCGTCGCCGAAGTCCTGGCGATCTTCCCCCCGCCGCTGGCCGCCCAGTACCGCACGGCCTGGAAGCAGCAGTACGCCGAACTCAACCCGTGGGCGGCCGACTACGGCAAGCCGTGACGTACCGCGCCGTCGGTTCAGCCCCTCGGCCGGGCCCGTCGCTTGAGCCCCTCGGTTCAGCCCGCGGTTCGGCCCTCGCTTGCGCCCGCGCTTGAGCCCGCGCCGCCGGAGACCCGCACTGCTAGGGTCGAACGCCGACGGCCGGACCCGATGGCCGCACCCACACCCGAGGGGGAATTCCCGTGCCTGCTGGGGCCTACGAGGGTGCGCCGCGCGACGGCGTGACGTACGAGGGCGTGACGCACGACGGGGTGACGTACGAGGGCGCGGTCGCGGAACCGGCGACGCGCGAGTGGTGCGCGCGGTCCCGCGGGCGGCTGCGGGCGCTGCTGATCGTCAGCGCCGCGGGCATCCCCGGCTGGGCCCTGGTCTTCGCCTTCCTCGACGTCTTCCTCGACATCGACGTCACCTGGCTCGCGTACGTCCTCATGACGGCCTCGATGCTCGGCCTCGGCTGGTGGGCCCTGATACAGCCGCGCTACAAGCGGTACTGGCGGGTCCTTCAGGTCTACCCCTGGCAGCGCCTGGACGGCGTCGCCCAAGTGGCCGATAACGGCGTGCCGTTCTTCCGGCTGCCTGTGCCCGACAACCCGGACAAGGACGTGAGCATCCGGGTCCGCTTCCCCGACGTCCGCCGCTGGCGGCGGGTGCTCGGAGAGAACGCCAAGCGCGAGGTCTGGTTCGCGGGCGACCCCAGGATCGGGGGAGTGCTCGCGCTGCCGGGGCCGCGCGGGGTGAGCCTGGTCAGGCAGGGCGGGGCCGCCGGAGCCGCCGAGCGGACCGATGAGGCCCGCGGCGGCGGCCCGGCGATCCGGGACATCGGCGATGAGGCGCTGCGCCGGGCGCGGGCCGCCGGTTTCGGCGACCCGCGGTACGACGTGGCCGTACGGCGCGGCTCGTAGCGGTCGCGGGCCTGGTCTGTCCGGCCTCTGGTCTGTCCGGCCTCTGGTCTGTCCGGCCCCCGGTCCGTCCGGCCCCCGGTCTGTCCGGCTCCTGGCGGTGAACCGGACCCGGCCCGCTCGGGTGAACGTCCCGCTCAGTGCCGGCCGGTGCGGTAGCCGCCGCCCGAGTTGCCGAAGCCGGTGAGCGTGCCGAAGCCGATGTTCTCGATGGTGAAGTCCTTGCCGAAGACCGTGCTCTTGACGGTCTCCTTCGTCACCGACGTCACCAGCCCCTTCGTGGCGCCGATGAGCGTCTTTCCGCGCTGCGTCAGGCCGTTCATGTCCATCGACAGGTGGCCCAGCGCCCGGCGTTCGGCGCCCGACATCGCGGAGATCGGGCCGCTGTAGTAGAGCCGGGGGATCTTGGCGAAGCCCTTGTCGACCAGCGGAGAGAGCCCGGCGCCGATGGTGTTGCCCGCGACGTTGGCCAGGAAGTTCTTCTTGACGTTCGTCCAGCCGCCGTTCATGGCGTCCTTGAGGGTGTCCTTGCCCAGGCCCTTGGCGAAGCCGAAGGCGACCTTGCGGAATCCGCTGAGGTCTTCGCCGTACTTCCACACCTTGATGACGTTCTGGTACTTCCGCTCGGCCTGGAGGATCTTCACCGCCCACTTCAGCTTGCCGATCTCACCCGCCTTGACCAGCATGCTGACCTTGCCCATCACCGGGATGCAGTCCAGCGCGGCGAACAGCAGATCGCCCCAACCCGCCTTGCCCTGAATGAATTTCACCAAGGTGTCGGCGAAGACCAGCAAGGCCGCGGCCAGCACGATCCAGGCCAGCGGGCCGCCGATGAACAGCAGCAGGATGCCGCCGATGGCGACGATCACCTTGAGGATCGGGAGGATGACGCTCCACGCCTTGACCAGGAAGTCCCCGAGCTTCTGGTACCACTTCTTGTTGTGGATGCCGACGTCGGAGGCGTGGTCGAGGTCCTTCTTGAGGACGTCCACCGCCGTGCCGTGGTTGGTCCCGGCGTCCTGCGCCTTCTTGCGCAGCTCGGCCAACTGCTGCTGAATCCCGGAGACCTGGCCCGCGACCTGGTCCTTGTGGGCGTCGGCCTGCTGGGCGTTGCGGACCGCCTGACGGACCTTGTCCGGGTCGGGCGGCGGTACGTTCCCGCCGGCGCTTCCGGCTGATCCCTTGGAGCCGTCGAGCTTCGCCTTGGCGTCGCCCGCCGTGGTCGCGTCGACCTGCGCGCGGGCCAACTCGGTCTGCTTCGCGGCCAGATCGTTGCGCAGCAGGCGCGCCTGGGACAACGCGCCGTCAGCGGTGGACTGTTCGGTCTCCACCGAGTCGGCGAAGGTCACCAGGGCGTCGCCGGCCGCGCCGTAGGAGTCGTGGAGCTTGCCCAACTGCCCGGGCAGCTTGCCTATTTGACCGCGGAACGCCTCGGCGGCCTTGCCGTTCCACTCGGCGAGCGCCTGGTCCTTGGCCGCGCTGCTGAGCAGCGAGTGCACGGTCGCCACGTCCTCGGCGAAGGTCTGGAAGCGCCTGCCCTCGGCCCTGATCTCGTAGACGTCACCGGGAGTCGGGTCGCTGTCGAGGTCGAGATTGTGCCAGTCGGTGGGTCGGGTCACGGCTCAGCTCACCCTCTCGGCGGACCCGGCGGAAGGGTCGTCGTCGGCGTACACGAAGCGGAAGGTCTCGGTGATGCCGTCGAACAGCTCCAGCATCGGCTCGGCGAGGGCGAGTTGGGAGGTCGCCCCGCTGATCACCGCGACCCGAGGGTCGCCGCCGGGGAACGGTACGAAGGTCTGCATCAGCACCATCCGGACCGTACGGTCGTCGTCCGGCAGCTCGATGTCGTCGATCCCCTCGCTGCGCGCGGCGGAACCCGCGTCCGGCAGCTCCACCAGCTTGATCCGGCGCCACGGGTCGGTCGGCCTGCGGCCCGCGGCGACCGGCTTGAGCGCCGCCATCAGCGCCGCCAGATTGCCGCCCGCCCCACCGGCCCCGCCTGCCCCTCCTGCCCCGTTGCCGGGCCGATCGCCGTCCGCTGTGCCGTCCGCCCGGTCGTCGGCTTCCAGTACCGCGATCGTGACGCTCGCCGTCAGCGGTGCCTCGTCGCTCAGGTCGGCCAGCGCGCCGAAGTACAGCACCCCGGTCTGCCACGCCTCGTCGGCCGTACGGGTCAGCGTGCGGATGAGCGCCGTCCTGGAGTCGGCCAACTCCGGCCGTTCCTGGACCCGTTCGCGTACGACCTCACGTATCGACGCGTCGCGCGTGGCCGGATGGATGTCGAACTCGTACCAGGAGCTGGGCACCAGGATGTTCACCCCGCGCACCGGCGACGTGCCGGAGGGGGCGGAAGAGGACACGGTCACGGCTGACCGCCGCCCTCGTGCTTGGCCAGCGCGTCCTTCAGCTCCTGGTCGGTCTTGGTGATCTCGTCCACGACGGCCTGCGCCATCTTCGCGACGCTCTCCAGACCGCTGTCGATCTCCTTACGGCCGTCCTTCCAGCCGTGCATGAAACCGTCGAGCGCGTCATGCGCCCTGGACGAGCCCAACTCCCCGTTGCCGAGGGCGCGATCGACCTGCCCGGTGTCGTCCATCCGCGTCTTGACCGATCTCAGCCCCGTCGCCAGGTCGCTGAGCCCGATCAGACTTATCGTCAGATCTCCTTTGGCGGACATGCCTGGTACTTCCCCGTTCCCCGTTGCCTGTCTTGGCCAGGCAGCCTATCGCCGGGGGCGCGGGAGCCACAGGGATTCGGCGTCCACGGGGATGGGGGCGGCCACGGGGATGCGGCGTCCGCAGGGGAACCGGCGGGAGGGCCGCGACGCGGGCCGCGGCCTCCCGGCGTGGAATCAGCGGTAGTTGACGAACTGGAGGGCGAAGTCGAGGTCCTTGCCCTTGAGCAGGGCCTGGACGGACTGGAGGTCGTCACGGCTCTTGGAGCTGACGCGCAGCTCCTCGCCCTGGACCTGGGCCTTGACGCCCTTGGGACCTTCGTCCCTGATGATCTTCGCGACCTTCTTGGCGTTCTCCTGGGAGATGCCTTCCTCGATCGAGGCGAAGATCTTGTACTCCTTGCCGGAGAGCTGCGGCTCGCCCGCGTCCAGCGCCTTCAGCGAGATTCCCCGCTTGACCAGCTTGGTCTCGAAGACGTCCAGGATCGCCTTGACGCGCTCCTCGGAGTTCGCCTCCATCAGGATCTTCTCGCCCGACCAGGCGATCGAGGCCCCGACGTTCTTGAAGTCGTACCGCTGCGAGATCTCCTTGGCGGCCTGGTTGAGGGCGTTGTCGACCTCCTGCCGCTCGACCTTCGAGACGATGTCGAAACTGGAGTCGGCCATCTTCAGTGGGCTCCTTGGGTATCGCTTGTCTGTCTTCCATCACATCCGCGGCCCGATCCCCGGACCACCATCCCCAAAGACTAGGGCCTGTCGTGTGGATCTCCGCGGGGAAGGAGCGGTGTCCGGTGCGTGCGGACACAAGGCGGAGGCGGTGATCAATCCGGTGGCGAACCACCCCTCCGGATCGGGTATCGTTTACGTCGTCGCCACGGCACCCCGCACCCAGCGGATCCGCGGCTTCATCCCATGGCGGTATGCCCGAGTGGCCAATGGGAACGGACTGTAAATCCGTCGGCTCTGCCTACCGTGGTTCGAATCCACGTGCCGCCACATCATGAGAACGGCCCCCCGGCCTGCTGGAGAGCAGGGCGGGGGGCCGTTTTGGTGTGTGTGCGGGGGAGGGGTTAGGGGAGGGCGGCGGTGCGGAGGGCTTCGGGGATGGTGTCGGTGCCGGAGACGAGTTCGAGGGTGAGGCCGGCGGTCGAGGGGGTCAGCAGGAGGCCGGCCAGGACGGCGGCGACGTCGTCGCGGGGGATGGAGCCGCGGCCGGTGGAGGGGGCGAGACGGACGCGGCCGGTACCCGGGTCGTTGGTCAGGGCGCCGGGGCGCACGATCGTCCAGTCCAGGTCCGTACGCGCGCGGATGTCGTCGTCGGCCGCGCCCTTGGCGCGCAGGTACTCGGTGAAGACGGGGTCACCCCCGCTCGCCCGGGCGTCGGCGCCCATCGAGGAGACCACCAGATAGCGCCGTACGCCCGCCTGTTCGGCCGCGTCTGCGAAGAGCACGGCCGCCGCGTGGTCGACGGTGTGCTTGCGGGCGGCCCCGCTGCCCGCACCCGCGCCCGCCGCGAAGACGGCCGCCTCGGCGCCCTCCAGGACGGCGGCCACCTCCGCGACCGTCGCCGATTCGAGGTCCAGGACGACCGGCTCGGCGCCCGCCGCCCGCAAGTCGTCGGCCTGGGCCGGGTTACGGATCAGCCCGACCACACTGTCACCGCGCTCGGCGAGCAACCGCTCAAGCCGCAACGCGATCTGTCCATGTCCACCAGCGATCACCATGCGCATGGACGTGACGCTACGCCTCGCGGTGCGACTGACGCGGGAGGTCGAGCGCGGCCTCGCTCGCCGAGTCGCAGTATTCGCGCACCGCGCTCGTCCGCGAGACCACCCGGCCCCGGTGGATGACGATCCGGCTGTACGCCAGGGAGAGCACCGCCTCGACACCCTCCCCGCGCACCGCCAGCAGCTCGGCCGGGAAACCGGCCTCGACCCGTACCTCCGGCAGCCCGAGCACGGCCCGCGCCCGGCCGCTGACCGCCGCGTACGCCTGCGCCGCGCCGCACTCGCCGTAGGAGGCGAGCAGGAAGGCGGCCTCCAGCGGATCGCCGCGGCCGACCGGATTGGCCAGGTCGCCCAGCGCCCCGCTGCCCGCCGTGACCCGGACGCCCGCCGCGCGCAGCCGGCGGACCGGGGTGTGCGGACCGCCGCCGCGGCGTACGGAGTCCAGCGCGCCGCAGCCGCCCTGGGGGAGCGCGGTGACCGAGATCCCGGCGGCGGCCAGCCGCTGCGCGGCGGAGTCGATCGCCTCGGGCGGCAGCGCGCCGAGACCGTGGCACGGCCCGAGGGTGACGCCCGGCCGCAGACCGCCCGCCATCGCGGCGAGCCGGGCCAGCCGGGCCGGGTCGTCGGCGGCGGTGTGCAGGTCGACCGGGAGCCCGAACTCGGCGGCGAGCGAGAAGACGGCCTCGGCGTACCCGCTCGGGTCCGGGTCCAGATCGGGGCAGCCGCCGACCACCGCGGCGCCCATCTTCAGCGCGTCGCGCAGCATCGCGAGCCCGTCCGCGCCCGCCGCGCCGGTCAGCAGCCGCGGTACGGCGACGGTGTGCAGGTCGACGAGCCCGCGCAGCGCCCGCCGCGCCTGGAGCACGGCTTCGAGCGCCTGCAACCCCTGGACGTCGCCGATCCGCACATGGCTGCGCAAAGCGGTGGCGCCGTGGCCGAGTTGGAGCAGCGCGGCCTCGGTGGCGCGCCGCTGCACATCGGCGGGGTCGTCGGACGGCGGCCCCGCGGCGCCCGCGGTCAGCGCCAGGTCGAGGTGGGCGTGCGGCTCGGCGGGCGCGGGCAGCAGCAGATATCCGCGCAGGTCGATACGGGTGCCGTCGGCCGGACGGCGCGACCCGTCGGCGGTACGGCCCGCGGCGGGCGCGAGGCTGCCGGCGGTGCCCACGGCCTCGATCCGGGGGCCGCTGAGCCGTACGTCCACGGTCCGGCCGTCGGTCAGCCGGGCGCCGCACAGCAGCAGGGTGGCGGTTTCTGCGGCGGTGCGGGCACTGTCGCGAGGGCTGTCGGTCATCGCGCTCCTCCGGTGCGTGCAGGGCGGGCGGCGGGAGGCAAGATCACGCAAAGCCGAGCTTAGGGGTCAGCACGGCACACACCTGACAGGAGGGCATTAGTCGTACCGGTGGGGGTCGTGAGACGGGGCACACGGTACGGCCGGCGCCGCGCGGGGGAGCGGACGCGCTCGCGTTCCGGTGCGCCCGGAACTCGTACGCGCCGGCGCGCGGTTCGCGGGTGCGGGCGGACGCGGTGCCGCGCGGAGAGCGAGCGCGGGTACGGCTCCTGGCAGGCGCGGCCAAGGCGGTCGCGGCGGCGCGGGCGGACCCTCGTGGCGGCGGTGCGAACAGGCCCTCGTACGGGGCCCGTCGGCCACCCGGCGCGCGGCGGCCGGGAGGTGATCACGTCCTGATCAGGGGGTGGGCGTGACGCCCCGCGACGCCCGATGTGCCCTGCCCGATACGGATTTCACGTATCGCGGCGGACCGTGTAATGTCTTCCTCGCTCGCCCCAATAGCTCAGTCGGTAGAGCGTCTCCATGGTAAGGAGAAGGTCTACGGTTCGATTCCGTATTGGGGCTCAGATGGATCGGTTCCCCGCCGCCAGGCGGGGACCAGTTCGTCAAAGCGGCGTAGCTCAGTCGGTAGAGCAAGCGGCTCATAATCGCTGTGTCACCGGTTCAAGTCCGGTCGCCGCTACTCACCGTAGCCGATTGTGGGATCGGTCCCTCAGTCGGCTACTATTCTCATGTTCAAATCACCCCCGTTCGTCAAGGAGCACTCACGTGGCCGCCACAGACGTCCGCCCGAAGATCACGCTGGCCTGCGTGGAGTGCAAGGAGCGGAACTACATCACCAAGAAGAACCGGCGCAACGACCCGGACCGTCTTGAGATGAAGAAGCACTGCCCGCGTTGCAACGCGCACACCGCGCACCGCGAAACGCGCTGACTCCAGGCCGTAGCAGTACCGCGAGGCCGTCCCCGTCACCGGGGGCGGCCTCGACGTATTGCCCGGTGGGAGCCGTACGGATCAGCTGAACCGTTACGCCACTGCTAGCGACCCCCGCGCCCGTACGACTTCCGTACGTATGTCGTACGCTGCCCCCGATCCCGCCCGCTTCCCGCACCGGAGGTGCCGATGGCTCTGGACCAGTCCTTCGTGGGGCGGAGCTATCCGCCCACCGCCGCCTATGAGGTGGGCCGGGAGAAGATCCGCGAATTCGCCGAGGCGGTCGGGGACACGAACCCGGCCTATATGGACGCGGACGCGGCCAAGGCGCTCGGGCACCGCGATGTGATCGCCCCGCCGACCTTCGCCTTCTCGATCACCTTCAAGGCCGCGGGCCAGGTCGTCCAGGACCCGGAGCTGGGCCTCGACTACAGCCGGGTCGTGCACGGCGACCAGAAGTTCGCGTACACGCGCCCGGTTATGGCCGGTGACCGGCTCTCGGTCACCTCCACCATCGAGGCGATCAAGTCCCTGGCGGGCAACGACATCATCGACATCCGCGGCGAGGTCCACGACGAGTCCGGCGAGCACGTGGTGACCGCCTGGACGAAGCTGGTCGCCCGCGCGGCGGAGCACGACCCGCGCGGCGGCAGCGGGAACGGCTCGGGGAACGCTTCGGCGAACGGGGAGGGCGCGGCATGACGGCGACGATCGGTTACGCGGACGTCGAGGTCGGCACCGAACTGCCCGCGCGGACCTTCCCTGTGAGCCGCGCCACACTCGTGCAGTACGCGGGCGCCTCCGGTGACTTCAACCCGATCCACTGGAACGAGAAGTTCGCCCGCGAGGTCGGCCTGCCCGACGTCATCGCGCACGGCATGTTCACCATGGCCTCGGCGATCCGGGTCGTCACGGACTGGGCCGGCGACCCGGGGGCGGTCGTCGAGTACGGCGTACGGTTCACCAAGCCCGTCGTCGTGCCGAACGACGAGCAGGGCGCGCTCATCGAGGTGACCGCGAAGGTCGCCGCCAAACTGGACGACCAGCGGGTGCGGGTCGACCTCACCGCGACGTCCGCGGGCCAGAAGGTGCTGGGCATGTCCCGCGCCGTGGTCCGGCTCGCCTGAGACGTAGACGCGCAGGTAAGGGGTGCCCATCCAGGTGGGTGCCCCTTACGTTTGCCCGTGTCTCCCGTATCGCGGTTGACAGGTTAGTTATGGACCACTAACTTACTCGTATGGTCAGGATGAGCGCAGAGGAGAGGCGCGAGAGCGTCATCCGCGCGGCGATGAGCGAATTCGCCCGCGGCGGCTACAACGGCACGTCCACCGAGACGATCGCCCGCCGGGTGGGCGTCTCGCAGCCGTATCTCTTCCGCCTCTTCCCGAACAAGGAGGCCATGTTCCTGGCGGCGGCCACCTACTGCCTGGAATCGACGCGCCAGGTCTTCGCCGATGTGGCCGAGGACGAGACGGACCACGAGGGCAAGCTCAAGGCGATGGGGAACGCGTATCAGACGCTGATCTCCGACGACCCCGAGCGGCTGCTGATGCAGATGCAGATGTATGTCGCGGTCGCCGCCGCCGAGGCGTCCGGGGACCACGAATTCGGCCGTTCCATCCGTGAGGGGTGGGAGGCGCTGTGGGAGACCCTGCATCTGGAGCTGGGCGCGGACGTCGAGCAGACCACGCAGTTCCTCGCCTACGGAATGTTGATCAACACCCTGGTGTCGCTGGGCTTCCCGGCCGACCACCGCATCTGGGAAGGGCTGTACGAGACGGCCCGTCCCGAGTGAGGCGCCGCGCCTTTCGGGGCGCGGAGTCATCGGTTTTTTCTGTCCGCTGAAGTTAGTCATCCATAACTAACCGTACGGCTCGAAGCCGTCGCAGTACGCACTCCACAGGGGGAGTCATGACCCAGCAAGCAGCAGAAGGCCGCAGGCCAGGCACCGCCGCCTGGGCTCTGATCATCACCAGCGTCGCCGGATTCATGGCGGCCCTCGACAATCTCGTGGTCACCACCGCGCTGCCGTCCATCCGCAAGGACCTCGGCGGGGCGCTGTCCGACCTCGAATGGACGGTCAACGCCTACACGCTCACCTTCGCCGTCCTGCTGATGTTCGGCGCGGCGCTGGGCGACCGCTTCGGCCGCCGCAAGCTCTTCCTCACCGGCCTCACGATCTTCACCGGCGCCTCCGCCGCGGCGGCCCTCGCGCCCACCATCTCCATGCTCATCGCCTTCCGCGCGCTCCAGGGCGTCGGCGCCGCGATCATGATGCCGCTCACGCTGACGCTGCTCACCGCGGCGGTCCCTGCCGAGCGGCGAGGCGCCGCGTTCGGGATCTGGGGCGCCGTCAACGGCCTCGCCGTCGCCAGCGGGCCGCTCATCGGCGGCAGCCTGACCGAACACATCTCCTGGCAGTGGATCTTCTGGCTGAACGTTCCGCTCGGCATCGCCCTCATCCCGCTGGCCCGGCTGCGCCTCAACGAGTCCACCGCGCCCGGCGCCCGGCTCGACCCGCGCGGCACCGCGCTCATCAGCCTCGGGCTGTTCGGCGTCGTCTACGCGCTGGTCAACGCCACGACCAAGGGGTGGACCAGCGGGCCGGTGCTCGGCGGGCTCATCGGCGGCGCGGCGCTCGTCGCGGCCTTCATCCGGCACGGGGCGACCTCGCCGAACGCCATGCTGCCGATGCGGCTGTTCCGCAGCCGCGGGTTCTCGGCCATCAACGCGGCCAGCATGCTGATGTTCACCGGGATGTTCGGGTCGATCTTCCTGCTCAGCCAGTTCCTGCAGAACGTCGTCGGCTACTCGCCGACCGAGGCCGGGCTGCGCATGCTGCCGTGGACCGGTATGCCGATGATCGTCGCGCCGATCGCCGGGATTGTCTCCGACCGGATCGGGGGGCGGCCGGTGGTCGCGGCCGGGCTCGCCCTTCAGGCGATCGGGCTCGGGTGGTTCGCGACGATCATCTCGCCGGACGTCTCGTATCTGGCGCAGCTTCCCGCGCTGATCATCAGCGGGGCCGGGATGGCGCTGTTCGTGGCGCCGGCCACGGCGTTGGTGATGGGGAGTGTGCGGGGGGCGGAGCAGGGGATCGCCTCGGGGGCCAACAACGCGCTGCGTGAGGTGGGGGGAGCGCTGGGGATCGCGGTGCTGGGCTCGATCTTTTCCGCGCAGGGCGGGTACGGGTCGGCTGACGCCTTTGTCGACGGGTTGACGCCTGCGCTGTGGGTTGGTGCCGCCGTGCTCGGTGTCGCCACGGTCGCGGCCCTCCTCCTTCCCCGCCGTCCCTCTCCCACCTCCCTCGACTCCACCCCGTCCTCCTCCCCCCGCGACCTCCAGCCCACCGCCTAGCCCTTTCCTAGCCGTCCTGGCCGTCCTGGCCGTTCGTGGCCCTCTTGACCCCCGTGCCCGGCTTTTTTGGGTGCGGGGGTCAGCCCTTTCTTCCACCGCCCTGTCCCTGGTGTCGGTCCCGGGCCGGGGCACCTCCTCGAGCTGCGTGCTGCCTGCTCCTTTCCCATTCGTCCACGCCCTGTCGGCACGCAAATCTGCGGGGGCACCCCGCCCCGTCCCCTCCGGCCCGTCGCCGCCTGACGGTCCCCCGTGGGTGGGGGGCCTCTTTGGTACGGGTGGGGGTGGGGGCGGTCCTTTCGGATTGGCCGGGGGGGAGTTACGCAGGGCCCGTACGCCCTGCCACCCCTCCCTCCTCAGCCACAGCGGACTGTCGGGCGCCGACGGACCGGAGGGGTCGGTGCGGGGTGCCCCCGCAGGGGGACGAACGGGCAGGGGCAGAAGCAGGCGCAGGTGGCCGCAGGTTCGTCGCCCGAGGAGGTGCCCCGGGCCGGGACCGACCAGGCACAAGCGGCACCCGCAGACGAAGAAAGCACCCGCACGGGTGGGCGGGCGGGCAAAGACGCCCCCCACGCAAGCGGGCCGGGAAAAGAAGGGAGGCGGCGGGCCCCTAGGGTGAGGGGGTGGACGTAATGGAGAAGGCGCCGCTGGCCCCGTTGACAACCTTCCGCGTAGGCGGCCCCGCGCACCGCCTGATCACGGCGGCCTCGGACGCCGACGTCATCGCCGCCGTCGCCGCGGCGGACACCACCGGCGACCCCCTCCTGATCGTCGGCGGCGGCAGCAACCTCGTCGTCGGCGACCGCGGCTTCGAGGGAACGGCGCTACGGATCGCCACCCGCGGCGTGACCCTCGACGGCACCTCGCTTGAGGTCGCCGCGGGCGAGACCTGGAGCGACGTCGTGGCGCGGACCGTCGCCGCCGGCCTGGCCGGAATCGAGTGCCTGGCGGGCATCCCCGGCTCGGCGGGGGCGACGCCGATCCAGAACGTCGGCGCCTACGGCCAAGAGGTGTCGACGACGATCACCGAGGTCGTCGCGTACGACCGCCGGACCCGCGAGACGGTGACGCTGGCGAACGACGCGTGCGCCTTCTCGTACCGCCACAGCCGCTTCAAGGCGGAGCCGCACCGCTACGTCGTGCTGCGCGTCCGCTTCGGACTGGAGGACGCGGGCGGACTCTCCGCCCCGGTGAAGTACGCGGAGACGGCCCGCGCCCTGGGCGTGGAACCCGGCGACCGGGTGCCCCTGGAGAAGGCGCGGGAGACGGTGCTGGCGCTGCGCGCGGGCAAGGGCATGGTGCTGGACGAGGCCGACCACGACACCTGGTCGGCGGGCTCCTTCTTCACCAACCCGATCCTGACCGCCCCGGAGCACGCCGCGTTCCTGGAGCGGGCGAAGGAGCGGCTCGGCCAGGACACGGCGCCGCCGTCGTACCCGGCGGGCGAGGCCGGTCAGGGCCTCACGAAGCTCTCGGCGGCCTGGCTGATCGACAAGGCGGGGTTCACCAAGGGGTACGGCAGCGGCCCGGCGCGGATCTCCACCAAGCACACGCTGGCGCTGACCAACCGCGGCGGCGCGACCGCCGAGGATCTGCTGGCGCTGGCCCGCGAGGTACGCGACGGCGTCCACGCGGCGTTCGGCGTGACGCTGGTCAACGAGCCGGTCCTGGTGAGCGTCAGCCTGTAGACCCGACGGCCCTCTCGGGAGAGCCCACCGCCCCCTCGGGAGAGCCCACCCCCTCACGAGAGCCCTCGGCCCCCTCCGGTGTCGCCTCCCACTCGGCGATCCCCGCCAGCAGCCGCCGGCGTACGTCCTCCGGCGCGCGGGAGCCCCGTACGGACTGCCGGGCCAGCTCGGCCAGTTCGGCGTCGGTGAAGTCGTGCGAGGCGCGGGCGATCTCGTACTGGGCGGCGAGCCGGGAGCCGAAGAGCAGCGGGTCGTCGGCGCCGAGCGCCATCGGCACGCCCGCCTCGTACAGGGTGCGCAGCGGTACGTCCTCGGCCTTCTCGTACACGCCGAGCGCGACGTTGGAGGCCGGGCAGACCTCGCAGGTGATGCCCTTCTCGGCGAGGCGGCGCAGCAGCCGCGGGTCCTCGGCGGCGCGGACCCCGTGCCCGATACGGCCCGCGTACAGGTCGTCGACGCAGTCGCGGACGCTGGAGGGCCCCGCCAGCTCCCCGCCGTGCGGGGCCGCGAGCAGGCCGCCGTCGCGGGCGATGGCGAAGGCGCGGTCGAAGTCCCGTGCCAGACCGCGCCGTTCGTCGTTGGAGAGCCCGAAGCCGACCACGCCGCGGTCGGCGTACCGGACGGCGAGCCGGGCCAGCGTACGGGCGTCCAGCGGGTGCTTCATGCGGTTGGCGGCGACGACCACGGCCATGCCGACCCCGGTGTCCCGCGAGGCGGTGTGCACGGCGTCCAGGACGATCTCCATCGTGGGGATCAGCCCGCCGAGCCGCGGCGCGTACGAGGTCGGGTCGACCTGGATCTCCAGCCAGCCGGAGCCGTCCGCCGCGTCCTCCTCGGCGGCCTCGCGGACCAGCCGCTGGATGTCCTCCGGGGTGCGCAGGCAGGAGCGGGCGATGTCGTACAGCCGCTGGAAGCGGAACCAGCCGCGCTCGTCGGTGGCCCGGAGTTTGGGGGGTTCGCCCGAGGTCAGCGCCTCGGGGAGGTGCACGCCGTGCCGGTCGGCCAGTTCCAGGAGCGTGCCGGGGCGCATGGAGCCGGTGAAGTGCAGATGCAGATGTGCCTTGGGGAGCTGACGGACCTCGCGTGCCATTCCAAGATCCTGCTATACGACAGCCCCCGTCCGGTACCACTTTCTCCGAACGGGGGCTTGCCCGAATGCAAAAACGGATCGCCGCAGCGTCCGAAGGGGCTCAGTCCTTCGCCTCGCCCAGCAGCTTCTGGAGCCGCGAGACGCCCTCTTCCAGGTCCTCGTCGCCGAGCGCGTACGAAAGCCGCAGGTAGCCGGGGGTGCCGAAGGCCTCACCAGGCACGACCGCGACCTCGGCCTCGTCCAGGATCAGCGCGGCCAGCTCGACGGAGTCGGCCGGGCGCTTGCCGCGGATCTCCTTGCCGAGCAGCGCCTTCACCGACGGGTAGACGTAGAACGCGCCCTCGGGCGTCGGGCAGACGACGCCGTCGATCTCGTTGAGCATCCGCACGATGGTGCGGCGGCGGCGGTCGAAGGCGGTCCGCATCTCGGCGACCGCGTCCAGGTTCCCCGAGACGGCGGCCAGCGCGGCGACCTGCGCGACGTTGGAGACGTTCGAGGTGGCGTGCGACTGGAGGTTCGTCGCGGCCTTGACCACGTCCTTCGGGCCGATGATCCACCCGACCCGCCAGCCGGTCATGGCGTACGTCTTCGCCACGCCGTTGACCACGATGCACTTGTCGCGCAGCTCGGGCACGGCCGTCGGCAGCGAGGTGAACGTCGCGTCGCCGTACACCAGGTGCTCGTAGATCTCGTCGGTCAGCACCCACAGGCCGTGCTCGACGGCCCAGCGGCCGATCGCCTCGGTGTCGGCGGCGCTGTACACGGCGCCGGTGGGGTTGGACGGCGAGACGAACAGCACGACCTTGGTGCGCTCGGTGCGGGCCGCTTCGAGCTGCTCGACCGAGACCCGGTAACCGGTGGTCTCGTCCGCGACGACCTCGACCGGCACGCCGCCCGCGAGCCGGATCGACTCGGGGTAGGTGGTCCAGTACGGGGCGGGCACGATGACCTCGTCACCCGGGTCGAGGATCGCGGCGAACGCCTCGTAGATGGCCTGCTTGCCGCCGTTGGTGACCAGCACCTGCGACGGCTCGACCTCGTAGCCGGAGTCGCGGAGCGTCTTGGCGGCGATGGCCGTCTTCAGCTCGGGCAGACCGCCGGCCGGGGTGTAGCGGTGGTACTTCGGGTTGCGGCACGCCTCCACCGCGGCTTCGACGATGTAGCCGGGCGTCGGGAAATCGGGCTCTCCCGCGCCGAATCCGATGACCGGGCGCCCGGCGGCCTTGAGGGCCTTGGCCTTGGCGTCGACGGCCAGCGTCGCGGACTCGGAGATCGACCCGACGCGGGCCGACACCCGACGGTCGGTGGGAGACTGTACGGGGGGAGTAGCTGCGCTCATGACTGCATGGTCCCAGACGCGGGGGAGGCCCGGCACCCAGGTTTGCGGACCTGTCCGGACTGTGAACACACCCGGTGCGCGCCGGGGGTCCGCGGCCCCGTCGGCACCCGACCGGCACCCGACCGGCACCTGACCGGCACCTGACCAGCGCCTCGCCGGAACCTGACCAGCGCCTCGCCGGAACCTCGCCGGCACCCCACCGGAACCTCCTCGGCACCCCACCGGCACCCCGTCGACACCGCGTCAAAACGTCAACGGAACGCGGCCGGAACCTGATCGGACGCAAGGCGTTCGACGGAGGGCCGCGAAACACGTACACTCATCCGTCGATGGCCTTCCCACCGGCACCGCGGTTCCGCAATGCTGCGGTACGTTGGGGGAGTCGCAAAGGGTCGTAGCTCAATTGGTAGAGCACTGGTCTCCAAAACCAGCGGTTGTGGGTTCGAGTCCCTCCGACCCTGCTCCACACGTCACCCGACGGACGTGGGCAGGTAAAGCACTCGCCGTACCGCGCGACGGGCGCGACACGGCCACGACCCGGAGTCAGGTGAGGACGTAGTGACTGAGATCACGGACTCCATCGAGGCCCCTGAGCCTGACACGTCCGAGGACGACGAGACTCGCAAGCCCCGCCGCGGCGGCAAGCGCGGCAAGAAGGGCCCCCTCGGTCGGCTGGCGCTCTTCTACCGCCAGATCGTCGCGGAACTCCGCAAGGTCGTCTGGCCGAGCCGCAACGACCTGATCACCTACACCACAGTGGTGATTGTCTTCGTTGTCGTCGTCATCGGTCTCGTCAGCGTGGTTGACTGGGGATTCTCGAAGCTCGTCTCGTACGTCTTCGGCTGATCCCGCGGTGGGCGCCGGTCCACGGGCGCCTGTCCGCATGTTCCACCCCTTGAAGTCAGGAAGAAGCAGTCACCGTGTCTGACCCGAACGTGTACGACGCCGACGAAACCGTTGAGGGCGACGACACCGCGCTCGACATCGTCGAGGCCGCCGACGGCGAGATCGACCAGGCCGAGGCTGCCGACCTGAACGCCGGCGAAGCCGCCGAGCAGGCCGCCGTCCACGAGGACGAGGACGAGGAAGCCGCCGAGGCCGCCACGGACGAGGCGGACGACGACGAGGCGGACGACGAGTCCGACGAGGACGTGGCGGTCGCCGACGAGGACGAAGCGGCTGAGGACGAAGCGGACGAGGACGACGGCGAGGCCGCCGTGTCCGAGCCGGTCGTGGACGCGGTCGCCGCCTTCCGCGAGGAGCTTCGCACCCTGCCCGGCGAGTGGTACGTGATCCACACCTACGCCGGTTACGAGAACCGCGTGAAGTCCAACCTGGAGCAGCGCGCCGTCTCGCTCAACGTCGAGGACTACATCTACCAGGCCGAAGTGCCCCAGGAAGAAGTCGTCCAGATCAAGAACGGCGACCGCAAGACCATTCGGCAGAACAAGCTCCCCGGCTACGTGCTGGTGCGCATGGACCTGACGAACGAGTCGTGGGGCGTCGTCCGCAACACCCCCGGTGTCACCGGCTTCGTCGGCAACGCGTACGACCCGTACCCGCTGACCCTCGACGAGATCGTGAAGATGCTCGCCCCGGAGGTGGAGGCCGCGGCCGAGGCCGCCGCCATCGCCGAGGGCACCGCCCAGCCGCGCAAGGTCGAGGTCCAGGTGCTGGACTTCGAGGTCGGCGACTCGGTCACCGTCACCGACGGCCCCTTCGCGACGCTCCAGGCGACGATCAACGAGATCAACGCCGACTCGAAGAAGGTCAAGGGCCTGGTCGAGATCTTCGGCCGCGAGACCCCGGTCGAGCTGAGCTTCGACCAGATCCAGAAGAACTGAGACTTTTCCAGCGGCCCCCGTTCGACGGATTTCCGTCGGCCGGGGGCCGCTGTGTCCCCCGGCCACCGGCCGGTTTCAGGATGCGGGCCAATACCCGCTAAAGTGGTGCGGTATGCCTGTACGCAGGCACGAACACTCTCAACAGGACCCGGAGAGAGCAATGCCTCCCAAGAAGAAGAAGATCACGGGGCTGATCAAGCTCCAGATCAACGCCGGCGCGGCCAACCCGGCGCCGCCGGTCGGCCCCGCGCTGGGCCAGCACGGCGTGAACATCATGGAGTTCTGCAAGGCCTACAACGCGGCGACCGAGTCGCAGCGCGGCATGGTGATCCCGGTGGAGATCACGGTCTACGACGACCGTTCCTTCACCTTCATCACCAAGACGCCGCCGGCGGCCAAGCTGATCCTCAAGGCCGCGGGTGTCGAGAAGGGCTCCGGCGAGCCGCACGTCAAGAAGGTCGCCAAGCTCACCCGCGACCAGGTTCGGGACATCGCCACGACGAAGCTCCCCGACCTGAACGCGAACGACCTGGACGCCGCCGAGAAGATCATCGCCGGCACCGCCCGCTCCATGGGCATCACGGTCGAGGGCTGACGCCCGAGCGACAGAGGCGAGGGCCGACGCCCCGCCGGTTCATCTGTGGCAGGGCCTGCTCGGCCCGTACCACGACTCCCCTTCACCAACAGGAGCAGTAAGTGAGCAAGCGCAGCAAGTCCCTTCGCGCTGCCGACGGCAAGATCGACGCGGAGCGCCTGTACGCCCCCCTCGAGGCCGTCCGGATCGCCAAGGACACCGCGACCACCAAGTTCGACTCGACCGTCGAGGTCGCCTTCCGCCTGGGTGTCGACCCGCGCAAGGCCGACCAGATGGTCCGTGGCACCGTGAACCTTCCGCACGGCACCGGCAAGACCGCCCGGGTCCTGGTCTTCGCGACCGGTGACCGTGCTGCGGCCGCGGAAGCCGCGGGAGCCGACATCGTCGGCTCCGACGAACTGATCGACGAGGTGTCGAAGGGCCGTCTGGACTTCGACGCCGTCGTCGCCACCCCGGACCTCATGGGCAAGGTCGGCCGTCTGGGCCGCGTGCTCGGTCCCCGTGGCCTGATGCCGAACCCGAAGACCGGTACGGTCACCCCGGACGTGGCGAAGGCTGTCACGGACATCAAGGGCGGCAAGATCGAGTTCCGCGTCGACAAGCACTCGAACCTGCACTTCATCATCGGCAAGGTCTCCTTCGACGAGACCAAGCTGGTGGAGAACTACGCGGCGGCCCTGGACGAGATCCTGCGTCTCAAGCCGTCCGCCGCCAAGGGTCGTTACATCAAGAAGGCCGCCGTGAGCACCACCATGGGCCCCGGCATCCAGGTCGACCCCAACCGCACCCGCAACCTCCTCGTCGAGGAGGACCCGGCGTCCGTCTGATGACGACGCGGGGCCACGCGTAAGGCGTGCGGCACCATCCGAAGTCCGGCCTCCGTGCACACCGCACGGGGGCCGGATTTGGTGTTGTCAGGACCCGTCCCGTACGCTTCCCGAGAAGCCAAAGACCGCTGGTCGTTGCCGTGCCCCGAAAAGGGCGTGGCGGCCGAAGGATCCGCTAGCTGCGGATGGCCCGCGCAGGTGATCGTGGATGAACTCCGGAAGAGATTTCCGCCGAGCGGAAGTCGATTCCGTCGAGTCACGCCCCGTGCGCCTGCGCCGGGGCGTTCGTTTTTGCCAAGTCCCCTCCTTCAATTCCGTGCGGTCCGCAATCACCCGGAAGGAGGCCGAGACTCATGGCGAGGCCCGATAAGGCTGCCGCGGTTGCCGAGTTGACGGATCAGTTCCGCTCCTCGAACGCCGCTGTGCTGACCGAGTACCGCGGTCTCACCGTGGCGCAGCTCAAGACGCTGCGCCGTTCGCTCGGTGAGAACGTCACGTACGCCGTGGTGAAGAACACGCTGACCAAGATCGCGGCCAACGAGGCCGGGATCAGCACGCTCGACGACCTGTTCGCGGGTCCGTCGGCCGTCGCCTTCGTCGCCGGTGACCCGGTCGAGGCGGCGAAGGGTCTGCGCGACTTCGCCAAGGACAACCCCGCTCTCGTCATCAAGGGCGGTGTCCTTGACGGCAAGGCGCTGTCCGCCGACGAGATCAAGAAGCTCGCGGACCTCGAGTCCCGCGAGGTTCTGCTCGCCAAGCTGGCGGGCGCCATGAAGGCCAAGCAGTCGCAGACTGCCGCGCTCTTCCAGGCGCTGCCCTCGAAGTTCGTCCGCACCGCGGAGGCGCTTCGTGCCAAGCAGGCCGAGCAGGCAGAGCAGGGCGGTGCCGGTACGCCGGCTCCCGCCGAGGCTGCGGAGTAACCACTCCCGCAGTCCAGCGGGCTCCGAGTACGCCCGCCGACATCGACAACCGGCACCAGCCGAATTAGTGGAAGGACCGCCATCATGGCGAAGCTCAGCCAGGCCGAGCTGCTCGAGCAGTTCGAGACCCTCACCCTCATCGAGCTCTCCGAGTTCGTGAAGGCCTTCGAGGAGAAGTTCGACGTCACCGCCGCCGCCCCCGTCGCCGCCGCCGGTGTCGCCGGTCCGGCCGCCGTCGCGGACGCCGCCCCGGAGCAGGACGAGTTCGACGTCGTCCTCACCGCCGCCGGTGACAAGAAGATCCAGGTCATCAAGGTCGTGCGTGAGCTGACCTCGCTCGGCCTGAAGGAGGCCAAGGATCTCGTGGACGGCGCCCCGAAGCCCGTCCTGGAGAAGGTCGACAAGGCTGCCGCCGACAAGGCCGCCGAGTCCCTCAAGGCCGCCGGCGCCTCGGTCGAGGTCAAGTAACACCGAGCGGCACCCAGCAGTCCCCGTACGGCCCGCACAGGGCCGGACAGCCGTAGGGCGGTCACCCATCCGGGTGGCCGCCCTACGGCGTTCCCGCGTCCTTGTGGCGGGGCGGTGCCACCGTCCGGATAAGGTGATCGTTCCCGCACGGGACCTGCTCCGGGAGCCATCCGGCAGGGGGCCGGGCGCGGGGCTGTGAGCATCTCTGCCAGGCCAGGGCCTTGACGAACCGCACGCGGCGCGCAATTCTCAGGACGCGTCGACACTTCGATCCGGGTTGGATGCATGGATCGGGGGAGATGCGGGAATGCATGGCGCAGGCGCGGATCCGGTTCCGAGGCGGGATCCGCAGGACGGACGAGGGGGCGATGATTCGGTACTCCGAATCTCTGCTCTGGACATCAGTGTGCCGAGTGGCTACACTGACCCTTTGCGCTGCCTGTTAGCTGCTGCCTGGCCCGTCACCAGGAGCATGCCCACGTCTGAGCACTGCTGAAGAAGTCCGCCATCAGGGCTTTCTTCTTACGCTCAGGGGCGGACCGGTATGCGCGTAGTGAGTCCGAGCCCTCGGAAGGACCCCCTCTTGGCCGCCTCGCGCAACGCCTCGACCACCAATTCGAACAACGGCGCAAGCACCGCCCCGCTGCGCATCTCTTTCGCGAAGATCCGTGAACCGCTCGAAGTTCCGAACCTCCTCGCGCTCCAGACCGAGAGCTTTGACTGGCTGCTCGGCAACGCCGCGTGGAAGGCCCGTGTCGAGGCGGCCCTGGACAGTGGGCAGGACGTCCCCAGGAAGTCGGGTCTGGAGGAGATCTTCGAGGAGATCTCGCCGATCGAGGACTTCTCCGGGTCGATGTCGCTCACTTTCCGTGACCACCGATTCGAGCCTCCGAAGAACTCGCTGGACGAGTGCAAGGAGCGCGACTTCACGTACGGCGCCCCGCTCTTCGTCACCGCCGAGTTCACCAACAACGAGACCGGCGAGATCAAGTCCCAGACGGTCTTCATGGGTGACTTCCCGCTGATGACCAACAAGGGCACCTTCTGCATCAACGGCACCGAGCGTGTCGTCGTCTCGCAGCTCGTGCGCTCGCCGGGTGTCTACTTCGACAGCCAGATCGACAAGACGTCCGACAAGGACATCTTCTCCGCCAAGATCATCCCGTCCCGGGGTGCCTGGCTGGAGATGGAGATCGACAAGCGCGACATGGTCGGTGTCCGCATCGACCGCAAGCGCAAGCAGTCGGTCACCGTCCTGCTCAAGGCGCTCGGCTGGAGCACCGAGCAGATCCTGGACGAGTTCGGCGACTACGAGTCGATGCGCGCCACCCTGGAGAAGGACCACACCCAGGGCCAGGACGACGCGCTGCTCGACATCTACCGCAAGCTGCGTCCGGGCGAGCCGCCGACCAAGGAGGCCGCGCAGACCCTGCTGGAGAACCTCTACTTCAACCCCAAGCGCTACGACCTCGCGAAGGTCGGCCGCTACAAGGTGAACAAGAAGCTCGGCAGCGACGCGCCCCTGGACGCCGGTGTGCTCACCACCGACGACATCATCGCCACCATCAAGTACCTGGTGAAGCTGCACGCCGGTGAGACCGAGACCACCGGGGAGAACGGCTCCTCGATGGTCGTCGAGGTCGACGACATCGACCACTTCGGCAACCGCCGCCTGCGCAACGTGGGCGAGCTGATCCAGAACCAGGTCCGTACCGGCCTGGCCCGTATGGAGCGCGTGGTCCGCGAGCGGATGACGACCCAGGACGTCGAGGCGATCACGCCGCAGACCCTGATCAACATCCGGCCGGTCGTCGCCTCCATCAAGGAGTTCTTCGGCACCAGCCAGCTCTCCCAGTTCATGGACCAGACGAACCCGCTGTCCGGCCTGACCCACAAGCGCCGCCTGTCGGCGCTGGGCCCCGGTGGTCTGTCCCGTGAGCGGGCCGGCTTCGAGGTCCGCGACGTGCACCCGTCGCACTACGGCCGCATGTGCCCGATCGAGACCCCCGAAGGCCCGAACATCGGCCTGATCGGCTCGCTCGCCTCCTACGGCCGGGTCAACGCGTTCGGCTTCGTCGAGACCCCGTACCGCAAGGTCGTCGAGGGCGTCGTCACCGACGACGTCGACTACCTGACCGCGGACGAGGAAGACCGCTTCGTCATCGCGCAGGCCAACGCGCCGCTCACCGAGGACCTGCGGTTCGCCGAGTCCCGCGTGCTGGTCCGCCGCCGCGGCGGCGAGATCGACTACATCCCCGGCGACGACGTCGACTACATGGACGTCTCGCCGCGCCAGATGGTGTCGGTCGCGACCGCGATGATCCCGTTCCTGGAGCACGACGACGCCAACCGCGCGCTCATGGGATCGAACATGATGCGCCAGGCCGTGCCGCTGATCAAGGCGGAGGCGCCGCTGGTCGGCACCGGCATGGAGTACCGCTGCGCGGTCGACGCCGGTGACGTCATCAAGGCGGACAAGGACGGTGTGGTCCAGGAGGTCTCGGCCGACTACGTCACCATCACCAACGACGACGGCACGTACACCACGTACCGCGTCGCGAAGTTCTCCCGCTCCAACCAGGGCACGTCCTTCAACCAGAAGGTCGTCGTCAACGAGGGCGACCGGGTCGTCGTCGGCCAGGTGCTCGCCGACGGTCCCTCGACCGACGAGGGCGAGATGGCCCTCGGCAAGAACCTCCTGGTGGCGTTCATGCCCTGGGAGGGCCACAACTACGAAGACGCGATCATCCTCAGCCAGCGGCTGGTCCAGGACGACGTCCTCTCCTCGATCCACATCGAGGAGCACGAGGTCGACGCCCGTGACACCAAGCTCGGCCCGGAGGAGATCACCCGGGACATCCCCAACGTCTCCGAGGAGGTCCTCGCGGACCTCGACGAGCGCGGGATCATCCGGATCGGCGCCGACGTCGTCGCCGGCGACATCCTGGTCGGCAAGGTCACGCCCAAGGGCGAGACCGAGCTGACCCCGGAGGAGCGCCTGCTGCGCGCGATCTTCGGCGAGAAGGCCCGTGAGGTCCGTGACACCTCGCTGAAGGTGCCGCACGGCGAGACCGGCAAGGTCATCGGCGTCCGGGTCTTCGACCGCGAGGAGGGCGACGAACTGCCGCCCGGTGTCAACCAGCTCGTGCGCGTGTACGTGGCGCAGAAGCGGAAGATCACCGACGGCGACAAGCTCGCCGGCCGTCACGGCAACAAGGGCGTCATCTCGAAGATCCTGCCGGTCGAGGACATGCCGTTCACCGAGGACGGCACCCCGGTCGACATCATCCTCAACCCGCTCGGCGTCCCGTCCCGCATGAACCCGGGACAGGTGCTGGAGATCCACCTCGGCTGGCTCGCCAAGCAGGGCTGGGACGTCTCCGGTATCGGCGAGGAGTGGGCGCGTCGCCTCCAGGCGATCGACGCGGACGTCGTCGCCGCCGGCACCAACGTCGCGACCCCGGTCTTCGACGGCGCCCGCGAGGACGAGATCCGCGGTCTGTTCGAGTCCACCATCCCGAACCGCGACGGCGACCGCATGGTCCTGCCGTCCGGCAAGGCGCGGATGTTCGACGGCCGCTCCGGCGAGCCGTTCCCTGAGCCGATCTCGATCGGCTACATGTACATCCTCAAGCTGCACCACCTGGTGGACGACAAGCTGCACGCCCGCTCCACCGGTCCGTACTCGATGATCACCCAGCAGCCGCTGGGTGGTAAGGCGCAGTTCGGTGGCCAGCGATTCGGTGAGATGGAGGTGTGGGCGCTGGAGGCGTACGGCGCCGCTTACGCCCTCCAGGAGCTGCTGACCATCAAGTCCGACGACGTGCTCGGCCGCGTGAAGGTCTACGAGGCCATCGTCAAGGGCGAGAACATCCCCGAGCCGGGCATCCCCGAGTCCTTCAAGGTGCTCATCAAGGAAATGCAGTCGCTCTGCCTCAACGTGGAGGTGCTGTCCTCGGACGGCATGTCCATCGAGATGCGTGACACCGACGAGGACGTCTTCCGCGCCGCGGAAGAACTCGGTATCGACCTGTCCCGGCGGGAGCCGAGCAGCGTCGAAGAGGTCTGACGGGCCGGTCGCCCGGTCCCTCCAGGACCGGGCGGCCTCTCCCAGGACCGTTCAGACCATGTTTGACAATCGACCCCGACCGCGTTTTTTGGTCGGGTGGAACCCGAAGGCGGGATTGACGACAAGTGCTCGACGTCAACTTCTTCGACGAGCTGCGGATCGGCCTTGCCACCGCGGACGACATTCGTACCTGGTCGCACGGCGAAGTGAAGAAGCCGGAGACCATCAACTACCGCACGCTCAAGCCGGAAAAGGACGGGCTCTTCTGCGAGAAGATCTTCGGCCCTACCCGGGACTGGGAGTGCTACTGCGGGAAGTACAAGCGGGTCCGCTTCAAGGGCATCATCTGTGAGCGCTGCGGCGTCGAGGTCACTCGCGCCAAGGTGCGTCGTGAGCGGATGGGCCACATCGAGCTGGCCGCGCCCGTCACGCACATCTGGTACTTCAAGGGCGTTCCGTCGCGCCTCGGCTACCTGCTCGACCTCGCCCCGAAGGACCTGGAGAAGGTCATCTACTTCGCGGCGTACATGATCACGTGGGTGGACGACGAGCGCCGCACGCGCGACCTGCCGTCGCTGGAGGCCCAGGTCTCCGTCGAGCGCCAGCAGGTCGAGCAGCGCCGTGACTCCGACGTCGAGGGCCGGCAGAAGAAGCTGGAAGCCGACCTGGCCGAGCTGGAGAACGAAGGCGCCAAGGCCGACGTCCGCCGCAAGGTCCGCGAAGGCGCCGAGCGCGAGATGAAGCAGCTCCGCGACCGTGCGCAGCGCGAGATCGACCGGCTCGACGAGGTGTGGGCCCGCTTCAAGAACCTCAAGGTCCAGGACCTGGAGGGCGACGAGCTGCTCTACCGCGAGCTGCGCGACCGCTTCGGTACGTACTTCCAGGGTTCGATGGGTGCCGCGGCGCTGCAAAAGCGCCTGGAGTCCTTCGACCTGGAGGAGGAGGCCGAGCGCCTCCGCGAGATCATCCGTACCGGCAAGGGCCAGAAGAAGACCCGGGCGCTCAAGCGCCTCAAGGTCGTCTCCGCCTTCCTCCAGACCACCAACAAGCCCAACGGCATGGTGCTGGACTGCGTCCCGGTGATCCCGCCGGACCTGCGTCCGATGGTGCAGCTCGACGGTGGCCGCTTCGCGACCTCCGACCTCAACGACCTGTACCGCCGTGTCATCAACCGCAACAACCGCCTGAAGCGGCTTCTCGACCTCGGCGCCCCCGAGATCATCGTGAACAACGAGAAGCGCATGCTCCAGGAGGCCGTCGACGCGCTCTTCGACAACGGCCGTCGCGGCCGCCCGGTCACGGGCCCCGGCAACCGTCCGCTGAAGTCGCTGTCCGACATGCTCAAGGGCAAGCAGGGCCGCTTCCGGCAGAACCTGCTCGGCAAGCGCGTCGACTACTCCGCCCGTTCGGTGATCGTCGTCGGCCCGCAGCTCAAGCTGCACCAGTGCGGCCTGCCCAAGGCCATGGCGCTGGAGCTCTTCAAGCCGTTCGTGATGAAGCGCCTGGTGGACCTGAACCACGCGCAGAACATCAAGTCGGCCAAGCGCATGGTCGAGCGCGGCCGTACGGTCGTGTACGACGTGCTCGAAGAGGTCATCGCCGAGCACCCGGTGCTGCTCAACCGCGCACCGACCCTGCACCGTCTGGGCATCCAGGCATTCGAGCCGCAGCTCGTCGAGGGCAAGGCCATCCAGATCCACCCGCTGGTCTGCACCGCGTTCAACGCGGACTTCGACGGCGACCAGATGGCCGTGCACCTCCCGCTGTCCGCGGAGGCGCAGGCCGAGGCCCGCATCCTGATGCTGTCCTCGAACAACATCCTCAAGCCGGCCGACGGCCGTCCGGTCACCATGCCGACCCAGGACATGGTGCTCGGTCTGTTCTTCCTGACCACGGACTCCGAGGAGCGCGAGGTCATCGGGGAGAACCGGGCGTTCGGTTCGACCGCCGAGGCGATCATGGCGTTCGACGGCCGTGAGCTGTCGATGCAGGCGCCGGTCGACATCCGCTTCCCGGTGGGCACCGTCCCGCCGCGCGGCTGGGTGCCGCCGGAGCCCACCGAGGGCGAGGAGCCGTACCAGCTCGGCGACACGTTCCGGCTGCGGACGACCCTGGGCCGCGCGCTCTTCAACGAGCTGCTGCCCGAGGACTACCCGTTCGTGGACTACGCGGTCGGCAAGAAGCAGCTCTCCGAGATCGTCAACGACCTCGCCGAGCGCTACCCGAAGGTCATCGTGGCGGCGACGCTCGACAACCTGAAGGCGGCGGGCTTCCACTGGGCGACCCGTTCCGGTGTCACCGTGTCCGTCACGGACATCGTGGTGCCCGAGGCCAAGAAGGCGATCATCGCCTCCTACGAGGCCCAGGACGAGAAGGTCCAGAAGCAGTACGAGCGCGGTCTGATCACCAAGGACGAGCGCACTCAGGAGCTCATCGCGATCTGGACCAAGGCGACCAACGAGGTCGCTGTGGCGATGAACGCGAACTTCCCGAAGACCAACCCCATCTTCATGATGGTGGACTCCGGGGCCCGCGGAAACATGATGCAGATGCGTCAGATCGCGGGTATGCGTGGCCTGGTGTCGAACGCCAAGAACGAGACGATCGCCCGTCCGATCAAGGCGTCCTTCCGTGAGGGCCTGTCCGTGCTGGAGTACTTCATCTCCACCCACGGTGCCCGTAAGGGTCTGGCCGACACCGCGCTGCGTACCGCCGACTCGGGTTACCTGACCCGTCGTCTGGTGGACGTCTCGCAGGACGTGATCATCCGCGAGGAGGACTGCGGCACCGAGCGCGGTCTGAAGCTGCGGATCGCCGAGCGCGGCGCGGACGGTTCGCTGCGCAAGACGGACGACGTCGAGACCAGCGTGTACGCCCGCATGCTCGCCGAGGACGTCGTGGTGGACGGCAAGGTCATCGCGCCCGCCAACGTCGACCTCGGTGACGTGCTGATCGACCAGCTCGTGCGGCACGGTGTCGAGGAGGTCAAGACCCGCTCGATCCTCACCTGCGAGTCGACCGTCGGCACCTGCGCGTACTGCTACGGCCGTTCGCTGGCCACCGGCAAGCTCGTCGACATCGGCGAGGCCGTCGGTATCATCGCGGCCCAGTCGATCGGTGAGCCCGGCACCCAGCTCACGATGCGTACCTTCCACACCGGTGGTGTGGCCGGTGACGACATCACGCAGGGTCTGCCGCGTGTCGTCGAGCTGTTCGAGGCCCGTGTCCCGAAGGGTGTCGCCCCGATCTCCGAGGCGTCCGGCCGGGTGCGGATCGAGGAGACCGAGAAGACGAAGAAGCTCGTCGTCACCCCGGACGACGGTGCCGAGGAGATCGCCTACCCGATCTCCAAGCGCGCCAAGCTCCTGGTGGGCGAGGGCGACCACGTCGAGGTCGGCCAGAAGCTGACCTTCGGTGCCACCAACCCGCACGACGTGCTGCGCATTCTGGGCCAGCGCCAGGTGCAGATCCACCTGGTGCAGGAAGTCCAGAAGGTCTACAACTCGCAGGGCGTGTCGATCCACGACAAGCACATCGAGATCATCATCCGGCAGATGCTGCGCCGGGTGACGATCATCGAGTCCGGCGACGCGGAGCTGCTGCCCGGCGAGCTGGTCGAGCGCGGCCGGTTCGAGACCGAGAACCGGCGTGTGGTCTCCGAGGGCGGTCACCCGGCCTCGGGTCGTCCGCAGCTCATGGGTATCACCAAGGCCTCGCTGGCCACGGAGTCCTGGCTGTCGGCCGCCTCCTTCCAGGAGACGACCCGGGTGCTGACCGACGCGGCGATCCACGCCAAGTCGGACTCGCTGCTGGGCCTGAAGGAGAACGTCATCATCGGCAAGCTGATCCCGGCCGGTACGGGCCTCGCCCGCTACCGCAACATCCGGGTGGAGCCGACCGAGGAGGCCAAGGCCGCGATGTACTCGGCCGTCGGCTACGACGACATCGACTACAGCCCGTTCGGCACCGGCTCCGGCCAGGCCGTTCCGCTGGAGGACTACGACTACGGCCCGTACAACGGCTGAGTTTCGTCCCGTTGCTGTCACACAGGGCGGCCATCCCTCTCGGGGATGGCCGCTCTGCGGCATTATGGATACATGCTTGCCGGGGATGCGGACAGAGAGCGCGCGGTGAACGTGCTGAACGAGGCGTTCACCGAGGGGCGGTTGAAGCAGGAAGAGTACGAGGACCGGTTGGGGCGTGCCTACGCGGCGCGTACGTACGGGGACTTGGACCGGCTGACAGCGGACATTCCGCGGCCGTCCTCGCCGTATCCGGTGCCTCCGACGTTCGGGGCGCCGCAGCCGTTCCGGTACGCGCCGCCGGTGGCGCCCGTGCCGAAGACGAACGGGGCGGCGATCGGGGCACTGGTGTGCTCATTGGTCGGGTCGCCGATCTTCGGGATGGCGTCGATCGGCGCGGTCGTGCTCGGGCACACCGCGAAGCGGCAGATCCGCGAGCGCGGTGAGCAGGGTGACGGGATGGCGACCGCCGGGTTGGTGATCGGTTATCTCGGGCTGGCTTTCTGGGCGCTGATCTGGGTGGTGGCAATCTTCGAGTAGTCACCGGCCTGCGCGTTTGCATTTGTTTTGACCGCAGCCGATGCGGTAGGTACGCTCTGACCTTGTGCCTGGGGTGTGCCCGGGTCCTCGCGTGTGCCATGCGACCGCGAGAGGGCACCGAGGCCGCGTCACCCGACATACGCACTTCTCCGTTGGTTCGGATTCGTGTGGGGTCCGCGACACACCCGACCGCGTGGGTCGGTCCCCAGGTTAGATTTATCGAGATCGGCACACAGAAACCGGAGAAACGGTGCCTACGATCCAGCAGTTGGTCCGAAAGGGCCGGCAGGACAAGGTCGAGAAGAACAAGACGCCCGCGCTGAAGGGTTCCCCGCAGCGTCGTGGCGTTTGCACGCGTGTGTACACGACCACCCCGAAGAAGCCGAACTCGGCGCTGCGCAAGGTCGCGCGCGTACGGCTGACCAGCGGTATCGAGGTCACGGCTTACATCCCGGGTGAGGGCCACAACCTCCAGGAGCACTCGATCGTGCTCGTGCGCGGCGGTCGTGTGAAGGACCTTCCGGGTGTTCGTTACAAGATCATCCGCGGTTCCCTCGACACGCAGGGCGTCAAGAACCGTAAGCAGGCTCGTAGCCGCTACGGCGCCAAGAAGGAGAAGTAAGCATGCCTCGTAAGGGCCCCGCCCCGAAGCGCCCGGTCATCATCGACCCGGTTTACGGCTCCCCGCTGGTGACGTCGCTCGTCAACAAGATCCTCCTGCACGGCAAGCGCTCCACCGCTGAGCGCATCGTGTACGGCGCCCTTGAGGGCCTTCGTGAGAAGTCGGGCAACGACCCGGTCATCACGCTGAAGCGCGCGCTGGAGAACATCAAGCCGACCCTTGAGGTCAAGTCCCGCCGCGTCGGCGGTGCGACCTACCAGGTGCCGGTCGAGGTCCGTCCGGGCCGTCAGAACACGCTGGCGCTCCGCTGGCTCGTCGGTTACTCCCGCGCCCGTCGCGAGAAGACGATGACCGAGCGTCTGATGAACGAGATCCTCGACGCCAGCAATGGCCTGGGTGCTTCCGTGAAGCGCCGCGAGGACACGCACAAGATGGCCGAGTCCAACAAGGCCTTCGCGCACTACCGCTGGTAGTCACCACCCACATCGAAACCGAGAGAAGACTGAGCCACATGGCCACCACTTCGCTTGACCTGGCCAGGGTCCGCAACATCGGGATCATGGCCCACATCGACGCGGGCAAGACGACGACCACCGAGCGGATCCTGTTCTACACCGGTGTTTCCTACAAGATCGGTGAAGTCCACGACGGCGCAGCCACCATGGACTGGATGGAGCAGGAGCAGGAGCGCGGCATCACGATCACGTCGGCCGCGACGACCTGTCACTGGCCGCTCGATGATGTCGACCACACCATCAACATCATCGACACCCCCGGTCACGTCGACTTCACCGTCGAGGTGGAGCGTTCGCTCCGCGTCCTCGACGGCGCCGTCACGGTGTTCGACGGTGTCGCCGGTGTGGAGCCGCAGTCCGAGACGGTGTGGCGTCAGGCCGACCGTTACGGCGTGCCCCGCATCTGCTTCGTCAACAAGCTCGACCGCACCGGCGCGGAGTTCCACCGCTGCGTCGACATGATCGTGGACCGCCTCGGCGCGGTGCCGCTGGTCATGCAGCTCCCGATCGGCGCGGAAGCCGACTTCAAGGGCGTGGTCGACCTCGTCCAGATGAAGGCGCTGGTCTGGTCCGCGGAAGCGACCAAGGGCGAGATGTACGACACCGTCGACATCCCGGACACCCACGTCGAAGCGGCCGACGAGTGGCGCGGCAAGTTGCTCGAGGCCGTCGCCGAGCACGACGACGCCATGATGGAGCTGTACCTGGAGGGCCAGGAGCCCGACCAGGACCAGTTGATCGCGGCCATCCGCCGGATCACCCTGGCCTCCAAGGGGACCAAGGACTCCGTCACCGTCACCCCCGTGTTCTGCGGCACCGCGTTCAAGAACAAGGGCGTTCAGCCCCTGCTCGACGCGGTCGTGCGCTACCTCCCGTCGCCGCTGGACGTCGAGGCCATCGAGGGCCACGCCGTCGGCAACGCCGACGAGATCATCAAGCGCCGGCCGTCGGACGAGGAGCCGTTCTCCGGCCTCGCGTTCAAGATCATGAGCGACCCGCACCTGGGCAAGCTCACCTTCGTCCGGGTCTACTCGGGCCGCCTGAACGCGGGTTCGGCTGTGCTGAACTCCGTCAAGGGCAAGAAGGAGCGCATCGGCAAGATCTACCGCATGCACGCGAACAAGCGTGAGGAGATCGAGTCGGTGGGCGCGGGCGACATCATCGCCGTCATGGGCCTGAAGCAGACCACCACCGGTGAGACGCTGTGCGACGACAAGAGCCCGGTGATCCTGGAGTCCATGGACTTCCCGGCGCCGGTGATCCAGGTCGCGATCGAGCCCAAGTCCAAGGGTGACCAGGAGAAGCTGGGTGTCGCCATCCAGCGGCTCTCGGAGGAGGACCCCTCCTTCCAGGTCCACTCGGACGAGGAGACCGGCCAGACCATCATCGGCGGTATGGGCGAACTGCACCTCGAGGTGCTGGTCGACCGTATGCGGCGCGAGTTCAAGGTCGAGGCCAACGTCGGCAAGCCGCAGGTCGCGTACCGCGAGACCATCCGCAAGACGGTCGAGCGCATTGACTACACCCACAAGAAGCAGACCGGTGGTACCGGTCAGTTCGCGAAGGTGCAGATCATGCTGGAGCCGCTGGAAGGCGGCGACGCGACCTACGAGTTCGTCAACAAGGTCACCGGTGGCCGCATCCCCCGCGAGTACATCCCGTCGGTGGACGCCGGTGCGCAGGAGGCCATGAAGTTCGGCATCCTGGCCGGCTACGAGATGGTGGGCGTCCGCGTCACCCTGATCGACGGCGGCTACCACGAGGTCGACTCCTCCGAACTGGCATTCAAGATCGCCGGTTCGCAGGCGTTCAAGGAGGGTGCCCGCAAGGCGAGCCCCGTGCTCCTCGAACCGATGATGGCCGTCGAGGTCACCACGCCCGAGGACTACATGGGCGATGTCATCGGCGACCTCAACTCCCGCCGTGGCCAGATCCAGGCCATGGAGGAGCGCAGCGGCGCCCGTGTCGTCAAGGGCCTGGTTCCGCTGTCGGAGATGTTCGGCTACGTCGGTGACCTGCGGTCCAAGACCTCGGGCCGGGCCAGCTACTCCATGCAGTTCGACTCCTACGCCGAGGTTCCGCGGAACGTCGCCGAGGAGATCATCGCGAAGGCCAAGGGCGAGTAACGCCTGAAATCCTCAGCGCGTTTCACCCTTTAGGCTTGACAGCAGGCTTCGGGGCAATCCGCCGCAAACCGGAAGGTGTGTACCGGACGGTGCGCGGCGGGTGCCCCGGCAGTCCGCATTCCAGCAAAGATCACCTGGCGCCGATGAAGCAAGGCGTACAGATCCACTCCCCAGGAGGACCCCAGTGGCGAAGGCGAAGTTCGAGCGGACTAAGCCGCACGTCAACATCGGCACCATCGGTCACATCGACCACGGTAAGACGACCCTTACCGCGGCGATCACCAAGGTGCTGCACGACGCGTACCCGAACCTGAACGAGGCCTCGGCCTTCGACCAGATCGACAAGGCTCCTGAGGAGCGCCAGCGCGGTATCACCATCTCGATCGCGCACGTCGAGTACCAGACCGAGTCGCGTCACTACGCGCACGTCGACTGCCCCGGTCACGCGGACTACATCAAGAACATGATCACCGGTGCGGCGCAGATGGACGGCGCCATCCTGGTGGTCGCCGCGACCGACGGCCCGATGCCGCAGACCAAGGAGCACGTGCTCCTGGCCCGCCAGGTCGGCGTGCCGTACATCGTCGTCGCCCTGAACAAGGCCGACATGGTGGACGACGAGGAGATCCTGGAGCTCGTCGAGCTCGAGGTCCGTGAGCTGCTCTCCGAGTACGAGTTCCCGGGCGACGACCTGCCGGTCGTGCGCGTCTCCGCGCTCAAGGCGCTTGAGGGCGACAAGGAGTGGGGCGAGAAGCTCCTCGGCCTCATGGAGGCCGTGGACACCGCGATCCCGACCCCCGAGCGTGACGTCGACAAGCCGTTCCTGATGCCGATCGAGGACGTCTTCACGATCACCGGTCGTGGCACCGTCGTCACCGGCCGCATCGAGCGTGGTGTGCTGAAGGTCAACGAGACCGTTGACATCATCGGCATCAAGCAGGACAAGACCACCACCACGGTCACCGGCATCGAGATGTTCCGCAAGCTGCTCGACGAGGGCCAGGCCGGTGAGAACGTCGGTCTGCTCCTCCGTGGCATCAAGCGCGAGGATGTCGAGCGCGGCCAGGTCATCATCAAGCCCGGTTCGGTCACCCCGCACACCGAGTTCGAGGCCCAGGCCTACATCCTGTCGAAGGACGAGGGTGGCCGTCACACCCCCTTCTTCAACAACTACCGTCCGCAGTTCTACTTCCGCACCACGGACGTGACCGGCGTCGTGACCCTCCCCGAGGGCACCGAGATGGTCATGCCGGGCGACAACACGGCCATGAGCGTCCAGCTCATCCAGCCGATCGCCATGGAAGAGGGCCTGAAGTTCGCCATCCGTGAGGGTGGGCGCACGGTGGGTGCCGGTCAGGTCACGAAGATCAACAAGTAGTGGCTTGCGGCTCGCTCTGAGCCAACGAGGGTGCCCCGGATCGCTTCCCGCGATCCGGGGCACCTTTGCGTTGCGCCCCGTCAGGCGCGGCCCTAGAGGGCGAGGGACTGGTGGAAGACGCGGGGGGTGGCGGGGAGGGTGTAGCGGAGTGACAGGGGGCCGGAGGGGGTGAGGGCGGCGGAGGGGAGGCCGCCGGGGGCGGGGAGGGCCGGGAGGGGGGCGTAGGCGACGGCGCCGCCCGGCTTGGACTGGGCCCAGTGGTGGACGGTGGTGTGGCCGGAGGCGAAGACGTGGATACGGCCACGGCGGTCGGTGACGACGGCCAGCCCGTCCTGGACCTCGGCGCCGCCGAGATCGCGCCAGGGGCTCCAGACGCCGGCGGTCAGCACCCGGGTGCTGACCCCCTTGGCCGCGTTGCGCGCGAAGAGGTGCACGCTGCCGTCAGGGGCCGCGACGGCGACCGGCGCACCGGTCCTGCGCGTACGGTCCGGGTGCGTCTCGGGACTGCCGAGCGAGGACCAGCCCCCGTCGCGCCACATCACGATGTCGCGGGTGTTCGGCCCGCCGTGCCCCTCCAGGACGGCGAAGCGCAGCGCGAACAGCAGGGTGCCGCCGTCGCGGGTCCGTACACAGGACAGCGCCGGGGCCAGCGTCCCGCCGCCGAGATCCTGGGGCGGCCCCCAGACCCCGCTGCCCGGCCGGGTCTCCTCGCGCCGCACCGCCCGCGTACCGAGCACTTCGTACGCGGCCCCGCCGACCACGATCCGGCGCGCCCCCGGATAGCGGCGGTGCGTCGAGCGGATCCACCCCTTGGGGTTGGCCAGCGGCTCGTTCTCGCCCTGGCCGTAGTCACCGCAGCCGCCCGGATTCCCGCAGCGCCACGCCTGGTTGCCGCCGTACTGGAAGAGGAAGCGCGCCTTGAGCGCCACGGTCGCGGGCGGCAGGTTGTACGGCCAGTGGTGGTTGTAGTAGCCGCGGTACGCGGTGGTGCTGAAGGCGGGCACCGCCCGGCCGGGGCCGTTCGCCGACTCCGACACCCACTGCGCCATCGCCTTCCAGGTGAACAGCGCCGTCGCGGTGTGGTCCCGGTGGTCGGAGAAGCCGGGCTGCTCACTGGCGGCCGGATGCCGCTTGTCGTGCACCTGGATGTCGGGGTCCGGGTCGAGCGTCCTGATCTCCGTCGGGCGGAAACGTTCCATCAGCCCGGCCAGGACGTCCACCAGCTTCTGGTGGGTGTACGTGCCGCGGCCGTTGGCGGGCGCGGGCGCGTTCTGCGCCACCACGTACGACAGTACGGTGCCCGGCACCTCCCACATCATCGGCAGGCTCGCGCTGGAGCTCAGCTCGTGCATCGACACCTGGAGGAACACCAGGCGCGCGTGCATCGCGCCGTGCCGCAGCTCGTCCACCTCCGCGTGCAGACCGCCGCCGACGTCGATCACGTCGGTGGTCCACCGGGTGAAGTGCGGCAGCCCCAGCATCGTCGCGTACGCCTGCCGCAGGCCCTGGTGGCGGGAGGAGGAGTACGCGGCCTGGTCCCTGCGGTGGCGCCTGCGCGGGCCGAACGGCTCGTGGTTGACGCCTGTCGACTCGCCCGCCGTCACGTACACCGACACCACGGGCGTGCCCGCCTGGAGCGAGTGCAGCGTGTCCGGGTTCATGAAGAACAGGTCGTCGTCCGGGTGCGCCATCACCTGGAGCACCAGCGGGTCGCCCTGCGGGCGGTACGGCTGCGTCGCCAGCGGGTCCGCCGGGGCCGGGAGCCGGCGCGGGGCGGTGTCCTGGGCCTGGGAGGTGCAGCCGCTCAGGGCCACTGCCGCGGCCGTCGCTCCCGCCGTCGCCACCGCTGCCGTCAGCAGGGAGCGGCGGGAGGGGTGGTCTGGGCTGTGGTGGTCCTTCACGCCCGCTAAGAGCCGCTTCGCGGCGATCAGGTTGCCTCCCTCCTCCGCCGACACCTTGCGCAGGACGGCGCCCCGTCAGGGGCGCGAGGACCTTGCGCGGCCCGCCCCCCACCGGCCGGTGGTCCGGCCACCACCGAATTGCCCCGCTGGGGCGGGTGGTGAGGTGCGGGAGCGTGGTGGCTGAGCGCGCAGTTCCCCGCGCCCCTTAAAGGATCGGCTCGCCGTCCGGGCGAAAGACGGTGCGCCCCGTCAGAGGCGAACCCCTCACCGGCGGGTGGTCCGGGGACAACCGGTCTGCCCCGTTGGGGCGGGTGGTGAGGTGCGGGAGCGTGGTGGCTGGTGGCGCAGTTCCTCGCGCCCCTTGAAGGATCGGCTCGCCGTCCGGGCGAAAGGGGGTGGGCCCCGTTAGGGGCGCGGGGAACTGCGCGGGTAACCCATCACCGGCGGGTGGTCCGGGGACAACCGGTCTGCCCCGCTGGGGCGGGTGGTGTCGTGCGGGGGCGTGGTGGCTGAGCGCGCAGTTCCTCGCGCCCCTTTGGGGCGAACCCGCCTTCGCATTGGCGCCGTAAGGGTCAGTGGCGGATGAGGCGGTCGGCGGCGCGGGTGGTGAGGAGGAGAAGGAGGGCGGTGAGGAGGGCGGTGGGGAGGAGGAGCTGGGCGGCGGAGCCGGGGTGGAGGCCGTGGACGAGGGGCGGGTCGAGGAGGAGGGCGAGGGCGGTGACGGAGACGAGGGGCCCGGCGGCGTACCAGGCGAGGAAGATCAGCGGGCCGGGCCCGCCGACGGGGGAGCCGCCGCCGAGGAAGAGGAGCTGGGTGCGGGCGGGGCCGCGGCACGCGGAGAAGAGGGCGGCGGCGGTGAAGGGCGGGGCGCACAGGGGCATGAGCAGCAGCGCCGAGGGGGTGCCGGTCACGGCGAAGGGAACCGCGGCGAGCAGGCCGAGGAGCGCGCCGAGGACGGCGGGCACGACGGCGTGGTGCAGCATCAGCGTACGGAAGCGGAACGGCGCCCAGGCGGCCCGCCGCACGTCGTCGGTCTCCAGCCGCGCGGCCTCGGCGAGCGCGCCGACCGCCATGTAGCCGAAGAGCAGCCCGAGGACGAGGCCGACGACCCGCCGCTCCCCGCCGAGGTCCACGCCGAGCCCCGCGGTGGCGGCGCCGCACGCGGTCCAGACGGCGGCCTTGCCGAGCCGCCCGGGAGCCCGCAGCAGCGCCAGCAGGTCGCGCCACTCGACGACGAAGTGCCGGCCGAGCCGCCCGCGCGGCGGACGCAGCCGCAGCCCGCGGGCGGTGGACGCGCCGCCCGCCTCCATGATCGCCAGCTTGGCGGCGCGCAGCTCCATCGACCACATCACGGAGGACACGGTGGTGGCCGTCGCCGCCCGCTCCCTGAGCTGCGTGGTCGGCACGCGGGCCGCGTCCCCGTACGCGCGGACGGTGGCGACGGCGGTGAGCGCCACCAGCAGCACGACCGCGGCGGGCCAGCCGGGCACCGAGCCGCCGGTGGCCCGTACGACCGGCTGCGCGGCCCAGCCCCACGGCCCCGACCACAGCTCGATCCACTCCAGGACCGACGAGCGGTGGCCGGTCGCGGCCAGGACGGTCTGGGCGGTCAGCGCGCCCAGCAGCAGGACGGCGGGCGCGGTCCACCGCTGGACGGCCCGGATCAGCCGGGGCCGCCGCTCGACGGCCATGCCGAGCGCGACCGCGAGCAGCGGCAGGCACAGCGCGGCCGGGAGCACCCCGAGCAGGGCGGGACCGATCGCCGCGCGCCCGGTGACGCGCAGTACGACGCCGCCCGCGACCCCCACCAGCAGGCCGGGGATCAGCGCGATCCCGGCGGAGAGCCGGAACCACGGGCGCAGCACCGCCGCCCGCCGTACCGGCTGGGCCAGCAGCCAGCCCACGGTCGGGCCCGGCACGACGACCGGGCCGCGCCACAGCGCGTCGCGCGCCGCGAAGAGCGCGAGGGCGACGGTCAGGGTCGTGAACAGCGCGGGCAGCCCGCGCTGGAGGTCCCGGCCGACCCCGCTGTAGTCCGCGCCGTTCTCCAGCTCCCGCAGGAAGTGCACGGCCACCCCGCTGCCGTACCCGATGCCGCCGAGCAGCACGGAGTACAGCAGGACGGCCAGGTCCCGGCCCTGTTCCCTGCGGTGTGCCCGGCGCTTGCGCTTCAGCCAGGCCAGCGTCTCGGCCGTCCGGTCGTCGTCCTCCTCGCTCCAGACGTCGTCGGGGTCCGGGTCCCCGATGTCGGACGCGAGGTCGGACGCGACGTCGGTTGCGACGCCGGAGTCGTCGCCGTCGTCCACCGGGTCCCGGCCGTCCGCCTGCGGCGGGATCGACGCGGCCGTCACGGGCGCAGCCCCAGCTCGCGCAGGACCGTGGCGGGCGCGCCGGTGGCGATCACACGGCCGTCCTCCAGGGCGATCATGCGGTCGGCGACGGCCTCGGCGAGGTCGGGCTGGTGGGTGGCGAGCAGTACGGCGACGCCGTCGGCCTTCTCCGCGACGAGCAGTTCGGCCAGGCGGCGCCTGGCGTCGGGGTCGAGGCGCTGCTCGGGCTCGTCGAGCACGAGCAGGTCGCGGGGGCGGACGAGGGCGGCGGCCAGGAGCAGGGACTGCATCTGGCCGGAGGAGAGCGAGCCCGGCAGGGCGTTGGCGTGGTCGGACAGCCGCCGGTCGGCCAGCACCTGGTCGATCCAGGCGGCTGCGTCGTCCACGGCGTGCGCGACGGTGACCAGCTCCAGGTGCTCGCGGACGGTCAGGTCCGGGTAGCAGGCGACGGTGTCGCCGACGACCGCGACCCTGGCGCGTACCTCGGGGTCGTCCTCGCTCATGGTGCGGCCCGCGAACAGCGCCTCTCCCGAGGTGGGCGCGTCCCGGCCGCTGGCGATCCGCAGCAGGGTGGACTTGCCGGAGCCGTTGTGGCCGAACAGGGCCGTGCAGCGGCCCGGCGCCAGGCTCAGGTCGAGCGGCAGCAGCGCCTTGCGTTCCCCGTAGGTCCTGCTCACCTTCCGCAGTCGCAGGAGCGCGCCCGCACCCTTGGTCGCCTTCATGCGGGGCCTCCGTGCCGAGGTGGGTGGATACGTCGTGACCTTAGTACGACGGGTACGGCGGCCCGGCCGCCGGTCGGCACAGCGCCGCCGCATTGGTATAGACCTATAGCGGGTCGCCCGGATAGCATGCGAGCGCAATCGCACCACCTCCGCACGGTCCCTGACTATCTGTCAGGGAATCACCCTGTTCAAGGAGTTGGAACGTGAGACAACGCATCGGACTGCTCGCCGCCGCCGCGGTGGCGATCCTGGCCCCGCTCGGCGCCGCGACCTCCGCCAGCGCCGCGGGCGAATTCCACGTCTCGGGCGTCTACTACACGCAGGAACAGTGCCAGGCGGCGGGCGCCGCGGGCGTCGCGCTCTGGGGTCCCAACTACTTCTGCTCCCAGGCCAACGGCTTCGTGTACCTCTACACGCACTGACCCCGTGACCCCGCGGACCCGCTGATCCCACCGGGCTCACCGGCGGCACGGGACCGGGGGCGCGGCGCGGGCCCGCCCCCGGTCGTCACCGGTACGACACCCGAACGTCTTCCTGCGGTGGTTCGTTCAGGACAGAATCACCCCTCGTGACGATGACGGATGCCACGGAGACCGCTCATGCCAGCGGGAACGGCCCTGCGGCGCTGCTGCGCGGGCTGCTGGTCGGCGGGGCGTTCGGCGCCGGGGTGGCGGCGATCGTGGTCGGCGGCACCATCGGCAAGGTCGCGGTGTGGGGCAGCGGCATCGCGGCCCTGGCGCTGCTGGTCCTGACCACGGCCGCGTTCAGCGCGCGGCGCCGGGTGCGGCGGCCGGTCGTGGAGCGGGTCAAGGCCGTCGCCATGATCGAGAGCAGGCGCGCCACCAGCGGGGAGTACGCGGACGTGCCGGTGGCCTTCGACCTGACCGTGGCGCCGGACGACCGGCCCGCGTTCCGGGCCCACGTCCACCGGTCGGTGAATCTGGTCGACCTCCCCGACTTCCCGGTGCGCGGCATCGTGGTGGTCGAGTACCGGCCCGACAGGCCGTGGGACGTCACGATCGTCAGCGAGCCGGACGCGGAGTGGGCGAGCCGGGCGGCGCGGGCGTCGCTGGACTCGGCGCCGGAGTCCACGCGGGTCCGCAATCCGGAGAAGGCCGGACCCTGGTGCGCGATCGCCGTCCTCGGCATGCTGGCCGGCGCCGCGGTCGTCGTCCTGGTCTTCCGCGGCGACCTCTTCACGGACGACCCGGCGAAGCCCTCCTCGTCCGCGACGAGCCCCGGCGCCTTCGGCGGTTCCGGCCGTTCCGGCGGTTCCGGCGCCACGAGCACGACCGTCTCGCGGAGCGTGACCACGGCCGACGTCAGCACCTCGATCCTCATCGGAGGGCAGTTGCGCGCCACCTCCGACGCGCTGCTCAAGGCCGGGGTGTCCACCGCCGTCAGCGTCAGCGTCACCGACCGCCGCATGACGGCCCGCGGCACGAAGCCGGACGAGTGGGCACCGGGCCAACTGCCCGTGGTGCTGACCGACCTGCCGTACGAGCGGATGCCGGAACTCGTCAGGGAGGCCAGGACCAATCTCGGGGTCACGGGCGCGGGCGCCGGCTCCTGGAGGATCGACATCGCCCGCGACGCGAAGACCAGGGCCGTGGTGATCCGGGTGACCGTCACCGGCGGCAACGGCACGGCCGACGTGCAAGCGGACGGAACAGGACGTATCACCGCGACCCACTCGCTGTGAGGGCCGCCGCCGCACGCCTCAACGAGCCCAGGTTTGGCGGCTGAACGCGGAGGGGTAAGCTTTCCGGCCCGATTGGCCACGGCCATGCCCCATATGGCACACTGTCCAAGTTGCTCGGTCGAGCGCCGATGCTGCGCGCCTCCCGTCGGGAGGACCGGAAGCGAGTCCCACAGTACTCGTCGCCTTAACTGCCCCTCGGGGCAGCGCTGGGGCGGACGTACGGGAATCTTCCGGGAAGCGTGAGCGCGGTTCCGACCAGGCATCCGGTGGGTGTTATCTCCCACGCAACCCCCTGAAGAGGGATTTCCGCATGCGGAAATTCACGGAAGGGGCGCGACACGCCCGACCGCGTGGGTCGGCGAAGCGGATGTCAGAGCGTAAACAGAGACAAGGACTACGGAGTAGCCATGGCGGGACAGAAGATCCGCATCCGGCTCAAGGCCTACGACCACGAGGTCATCGACTCCTCGGCGAAGAAGATCGTCGAGACGGTGACGCGTACTGGTGCGCAGGTCGCGGGCCCGGTGCCGCTGCCCACTGAGAAGAACGTGTACTGCGTCATCAAGTCGCCGCACAAGTACAAGGACTCGCGCGAGCACTTCGAGATGCGCACGCACAAGCGCCTGATCGACATCCTCGACCCGACGCCCAAGACCGTTGACTCGTTGATGCGCCTGGACCTTCCGGCCGGCGTCGACATCGAGATCAAGCTCTGAGAGGCGCGGAGAAGATGACCAAGCAGATCAAGGGCATCCTGGGCGAGAAGCTCGGCATGACCCAGGTCTGGGACGAGAACAACCGTGTCGTCCCAGTGACTGTCGTCAAGGCCGGTCCGAACGTTGTGACCCAGGTCCGTACGAACGACGCCGACGGTTACGAGTCGGTTCAGCTCGCCTTCGGCGAGATCGACCCGCGCAAGGTGAACAAGCCCCTCAAGGGCCACTTCGCGAAGGCCGACGTCACCCCCCGCCGCCACCTGGTGGAGCTGCGCACCGCGGACGCCGCGGAGTACACGCTCGGCCAGGAGATCACCGCCGAGGTGTTCGAGGCAGGCGTCAAGGTCGACGTGACCGGCAAGAGCAAGGGCAAGGGCTTCGCCGGTGTCATGAAGCGTCACAACTTCAAGGGCCTCGGCGCCGGGCACGGCGTGCAGCGCAAGCACCGCTCGCCGGGCTCCATCGGTGGCTGCGCCACCCCCGGCCGTGTCTTCAAGGGCATGCGCATGGCGGGCCGCATGGGCAACGAGCGGGTCACCACCCAGAACCTGACCGTCCACGCCGTTGACGCGGAGAAGGGACTGCTGCTCATCAAGGGCGCTATCCCCGGTCCGAACGGCGGCCTCGTCCTGGTCCGCACCGCGGCCAAGGGGGCCTGAAGGCTATGAGCACCATCAACGTCCTGTCGCCGTCGGGCGACACCGCCGGGACCGTAGAACTCCCGGCCGAGATCTTCGACGCCAAGGTCAGCATCCCGCTGATCCACCAGGTCGTCGTCGCGCAGCTCGCCGCCGCCCGCCAGGGCACGCACAAGGTGAAGACGCGTGGCGAGGTCCGCGGTGGTGGCCGCAAGCCGTACCGCCAGAAGGGCACCGGCCGCGCCCGTCAGGGCTCGACCCGCGCCCCGCAGTTCGCCGGCGGTGGCGTCGTCCACGGTCCCGTACCGCGTGACTACTCGCAGCGCACCCCCAAGAAGATGGTCAAGGCCGCCCTCCGCGGCGCCCTGACCGACCGTGCGCGGCACAACCGCATCCACGTCGTCTCCGGCGTCGTCGAGGGCTCCGCCCCGTCGACGAAGGCCGCCAAGAGCCTGCTCGGCAAGATCAGCGAGCGCAAGAACGTGCTCCTGGTCATCGAGCGCGCCGACGAGGCCGCGTGGCTTTCCGCCCGCAACCTGCCCCAGGTGCACATCCTGGACGCAGGCCAGCTCAACACGTACGACGTGCTCGTCTCCGACGACGTGGTCTTCACCAAGGACGCCTTCGAGCGTTTCGTGGCGGGATCCGGTCCTGAGTCGGCCTCCGGCAAGGCCGTCGCCTCCGAGGATGAGCTCGAAGGGAGCGAAGCCTGATGAGCGACGACACGACCACCACCGGACCCGTGATCACCAGCAAGACGTACACGGACCCCCGTGACCTCTTGATCAAGCCGGTGGTCTCGGAGAAGAGCTACGCGCTGCTGGACGAGAACAAGTACACGTTCGTCGTCGACCCGCGCGCGAACAAGACCCAGATCAAGCAGGCCGTCGAGGCGGTCTTCTCGGTCAAGGTCACCGGGGTCAACACGATCAACCGGCAGGGCAAGCGCAAGCGCACCCGCACCGGTTTCGGCAAGCGCGCCAACACCAAGCGCGCCATCGTGACCCTTGCCGAGGGCGACCGAATCGACATCTTCGGCGGCCCGGTCTCCTAACGGAGGCCGGATCGTGTCGAAGTCCTGAATTCATCCGAGGACTGAGAAATGGGTATCCGCAAGTACAAGCCGACGACTCCGGGCCGTCGTGGCTCCAGCGTCGCCGACTTTGTCGAGATCACGCGGTCCACGCCGGAGAAGTCGCTGGTCCGCCCGCTGCACAGCAAGGGCGGCCGTAACAACGCCGGTCGTGTGACCGTCCGCCACCAAGGCGGTGGCCACAAGCGCGCCTACCGTGTCATCGACTTCCGTCGCCATGACAAGGACGGCGTGCCCGCCAAGGTCGCGCACATCGAGTACGACCCCAACCGCACCGCGCGCATCGCGCTGCTGCACTACGCGGACGGCGAGAAGCGCTACATCCTCGCCCCCGCGAAGCTCCAGCAGGGTGACCGGATCGAGAACGGCCCCAACGCCGACATCAAGCCGGGCAACAACCTGCCGCTGCGCAACATCCCGGTGGGTACGACGATCCACGCGATCGAGCTGCGGCCCGGTGGCGGCGCGAAGATCTCCCGCTCCGCGGGCGCTTCCGTCCAGCTACTGGCGAAGGAAGGCACCATGGCCACCCTTCGCATGCCGTCCGGTGAAGTCCGCATGGTCGACGTCCGCTGCCGCGCCACGATCGGCGAGGTCGGCAACGCCGAGCAGTCGAACATCAACTGGGGCAAGGCCGGCCGCATGCGCTGGAAGGGCGTCCGCCCGACCGTCCGCGGTGTCGCCATGAACCCGGTGGACCACCCGCACGGTGGTGGTGAGGGCAAGACCTCCGGTGGTCGCCACCCGGTCTCCCCGTGGGGTCAGAAGGAAGGTCGTACTCGCTCGCCGAAGAAGGCATCGAGCAAGTACATCGTCCGCCGCCGCAAGACGAACAAGAAGCGCTAGGAGCGGGTTTAGATGCCGCGCAGTCTCAAGAAGGGGCCCTTCGTCGACGACCACCTGATCAAGAAGGTGGACGTACAGAACGAAGCAGGCACCAAGAACGTCATCAAGACCTGGTCCCGCCGCTCGATGATCATCCCGGCGATGCTGGGTCACACGATCGCGGTGCACGACGGCCGTAAGCACGTCCCGGTGTTCGTCACTGAGTCGATGGTCGGCCACAAGCTCGGCGAGTTCGCACCGACCCGCACCTTCCGCGGGCACGAGAAGGACGACCGCAAGTCGCGGCGTCGCTGAGCGGGCTGAACCGTGACGACGAAGACAGACACTGAAGGGACAACCATGGAAGCCAGGGCCCAGGCGCGGTACATCCGCGTCACGCCCATGAAGGCCCGCCGCGTGGTGGACCTCATCCGTGGCATGGACGCCACGGAGGCTCAGGCGGTCCTGCGTTTCACCCCGCAGGCCGCGAGCGTGCCGGTCGGCAAGGTGCTGGACAGCGCCATTGCCAACGCCGCGCACAACTACGACCACACCGACGCCGAGTCGCTGTTCATCAGCGAGGCGTATGTGGACGAGGGTCCGACCCTCAAGCGGTTCCGGCCGCGCGCCCAGGGCCGCGCCTACCGCATCCGCAAGCGGACCAGCCACATCACCGTGGTCGTCGCCAGCAAGGGAGAGACCCGGTAATGGGCCAGAAGGTAAACCCGTACGGGTTCCGCCTCGGCATCACCACGGACTTCAAGTCCCGCTGGTACGCCGACAAGCTGTACAAGGACTACGTCAAGGAAGACGTGGCCATCCGCAAGATGATGACGCAGGGCATGGAGCGCGCCGGTATCTCCAAGGTGGAGATCGAGCGCACCCGTGACCGCGTCCGCGTCGACATCCACACCGCCCGGCCGGGCATCGTCATCGGCCGTCGCGGCGCGGAGGCCGACCGCATCCGCGGTGACCTGGAGAAGCTGACCGGCAAGCAGGTCCAGCTCAACATCCTCGAGGTCAAGAACCCGGAGATGGACGCTCAGTTGGTGGCCCAGGCCGTCGCCGAGCAGCTCTCCTCGCGCGTCTCCTTCCGCCGTGCCATGCGCAAGAGCATGCAGGGCACCATGAAGGCCGGCGCCAAGGGCATCAAGATCCAGTGCGGTGGCCGCCTCGGCGGCGCCGAGATGTCCCGCTCCGAGTTCTACCGCGAGGGCCGTGTCCCGCTGCACACCCTGCGCGCCAACGTGGACTACGGCTTCTTCGAGGCCAAGACCACCTTCGGCCGTATCGGTGTCAAGGTGTGGATCTACAAGGGCGACGTCAAGAACATCGCCGAGGTCCGCGCCGACAACGCCGCGGCCCGTGCGGGCAACCGCCCGGCGCGTGGTGGCGGCAACGAGCGTCCGCAGCGCCGCGGTGGCGAGCGCGGTGGCCGCGGTGGCGGTGGCGGCCGTCGTCCTCAGACCGACGGCGCGTCCGGCTCCCCGGCCTCCAAGACGGATGTTCCTGCCGTCGAGGCCCCGGCAGCAGCCGCGGAGACCCCCGGAACGGAAGGCTAAGTACCATGCTGATCCCCCGTAGGGTCAAGCACCGCAAGCAGCACCACCCCGGGCGCGACGGAATGGCCAAGGGCGGCACGGAGCTGGCGTTCGGCGAGTACGGCCTTCAGGCCGTCACGCCCGCCTACGTGACCAACCGGCAGATCGAGTCCGCTCGTATCTCCATCACCCGTCACATCAAGCGCGGCGGCAAGGTCTGGATCAACATCTACCCGGACCGCCCGCTGACCAAGAAGCCCGCCGAGACCCGCATGGGTTCCGGTAAGGGTTCTCCCGAGTGGTGGATCGCGAACGTCAAGCCCGGTCGGGTGATGTTCGAGCTGTCATTCCCGAACGAGAAGGTTGCTCGTGAGGCGCTGACCCGCGCCGCGCACAAGCTTCCGATGAAGTGCCGCATCGTGCGGCGCGAGGCAGGTGAGTCGTGATGGCGGCCGGTACCAAGGCTTCCGAGCTGCGCCAGCTTGGTGACGAGGAGCTCGTCAACAAGCTGCGCGAGGCGAAGGAGGAGCTGTTCAACCTCCGCTTCCAAGGGGCCACCGGGCAGCTCGAGAACAACAGCCGGCTCAAGGTGGTCCGCAAGGACATCGCCCGGATCTACACGTTGATGCACGAGCGTGAGCTGGGCATCGAGACTGTGGAGACGGTGGAGAGCGCCTGATGAGCGAGAAGAATGTGACTGAGACGACCGACGAGCAGCGCGGCTTCCGCAAGACCCGCGAGGGCCTTGTGGTCAGCGACAAGATGGACAAGACCGTAGTGGTCGCCGTCGAGGACCGTGTGAAGCACGCCCTGTACGGCAAGGTCATCCGCCGCACCAACAAGCTCAAGGCGCACGACGAGCAGAACGCCGCGGGCATCGGCGACCGGGTCCTCCTCATGGAGACCCGGCCGACCTCCGCGACCAAGCGGTGGCGCGTCGTCGAGATCCTCGAGAAGGCCAAGTAATCCCTGAGGGCACTCCCTCAGGACCGTTCCGTCAGGCTCGGCGGTGGCCCGCTCCCCGTGAGTGGGCCCCGCCGGGAACCGACGCGACAAACAGGAGATAGACGTGATCCAGCAGGAGTCGCGACTTCGTGTCGCCGACAACACTGGTGCCAAGGAGATCCTTTGCATCCGTGTTCTCGGTGGCTCGGGTCGCCGCTACGCGGGAATCGGTGACGTCATCGTCGCCACCGTCAAGGACGCGATCCCCGGTGGCAACGTGAAGAAGGGCGAGGTCGTCAAGGCGGTCATCGTCCGGACCGTCAAGGAGCGCCGTCGCGCCGACGGCTCGTACATCCGGTTCGACGAGAACGCCGCCGTCATCCTCAAGAACGACGGCGACCCCCGCGGCACCCGTATCTTCGGCCCGGTGGGCCGTGAGCTGCGCGAGAAGAAGTTCATGAAGATCGTCTCGCTCGCGCCGGAGGTGCTGTAACCGATGAAGATCAAGAAGGGCGACCTGGTCCAGGTCATCACCGGTAAGGACAAGGGCAAGCAGGGCAAGGTCATCGTTGCCTACCCCGCGCTCGACCGTGTCCTCGTCGAGGGTGTCAACCGGGTCAAGAAGCACACCAAGGCCGGCCAGACCGACCGCGGTTCGAAGACCGGCGGCATCATCACCACCGAGGCGCCCATCCACGTCAGCAACGTGCAGCTCGTTGTTGAGAAGGACGGCAACAAGGTCGTGACCCGCGTCGGCTACCGGTTCGACGACGAGGGCAACAAGATCCGCGTTGCCAAGCGGACCGGTGAGGACATCTGATGACTGACACCGCTACGACGCACGCACAGCCGCGTCTCAAGACGCGCTACCGCGAGGAGATCGCGGGCAAGCTGCGCGACGAGTTCTCGTACGAGAACGTCATGCAGATTCCCGGTCTCACCAAGATCGTGGTCAACATGGGTGTGGGCGACGCCGCCCGCGACTCCAAGCTGATCGAGGGCGCCATCCGCGACCTCGCCACGATCACCGGCCAGAAGCCGCAGGTCACCAAGGCCCGGAAGTCCATCGCGCAGTTCAAGCTGCGTGAGGGTCAGCCGATCGGCGCCCACGTCACCCTCCGCGGTGACCGCATGTGGGAGTTCCTGGACCGCCTGCTGTCGCTCGCGCTCCCGCGTATCCGCGACTTCCGCGGTCTGTCGCCGAAGCAGTTCGACGGCCGGGGCAACTACACCTTCGGTCTCACGGAGCAGGTCATGTTCCACGAGATCGACCAGGACAAGATCGACCGCGTCCGGGGTATGGACATCACCGTGGTCACCACGGCGACCAACGACGATGAGGGCCGCGCCCTCCTTCGTCACCTCGGCTTCCCGTTCAAGGAGGCGTGAGCCGTGGCGAAGAAGGCTCTCATTGCCAAGGCCGCTCGTAAGCCGAAGTTCGCTGTGCGCGCGTACAACCGCTGCCAGCGCTGCGGCCGGCCGCACTCCGTCTACCGCAAGTTCGGCCTGTGCCGCGTGTGCCTTCGTGAGATGGCCCACCGTGGCGAGCTGCCGGGCGTGACCAAGAGCTCCTGGTAGTCCGGGCAATCCGGATCACCAGGAACTCTCGGTAAGCATCTGGACGGTCGGGGGCCCAACCTTTTTCCCGTAAGGTAGAAGGGTTGGGCGTCCGCCGCCCGATTCGACTTACTACGCCGTAGGTCCCCGTACCGCACCCGTCCCGACGTGTCCGCCACCGCGCGGCGCACCTCTCGGGGAGAGGGATGGCACAGATAGGAAACCCCGGCGAGAGAGGCCCAGGGCCAACTCATGACCATGACCGACCCCATCGCGGACATGCTGACCCGTCTGCGTAACGCCAACTCGGCGTACCACGACGACGTCGAGATGCCGTTCAGCAAGATCAAGTCGCACATCGCGGAGATCCTCCAGCAGGAGGGTTACATCACCGGCTGGAAGGTCGAGGACGCCGAGGTCGGCAAGAACCTCATCCTCGAGCTGAAGTTCGGTCCGGAGCGGCAGCGCTCCATCGCCGGGATCAAGCGGATCAGCAAGCCTGGTCTGCGGGTCTACGCGAAGTCCACCAACCTGCCGAAGGTGCTCGGCGGCCTGGGCGTGGCGATCATCTCCACGTCCCACGGGCTGCTCACCGGCCAGCAGGCGCAGAAGAAGGGCGTGGGTGGGGAAGTCCTCGCCTACGTCTGGTAACCGGGAAAGCGAGGTATAGCAATGTCGCGCATCGGCAAGCTGCCCATCTCGGTTCCCGCCGGAGTGGACGTCACCATCGACGGCCGCACGGTCGCTGTGAAGGGCCCCAAGGGTTCCCTTTCGCACACCGTTGCCGCGCCGATCGAGATCGCCAAGGGCGAGGACGGCACTCTGCTGGTCACCCGCCCCAACGACGAGCGTGTCTCGAAGGCCCTGCACGGCCTGTCCCGCACGCTGGTGGCGAACATGATCACCGGCGTGACCGCGGGCTACAGCAAGCAGCTCGAAATCAGCGGTGTCGGCTACCGCGTCCAGGCGAAGGGCTCCAACCTGGAGTTCGCCCTGGGCTACAGCCACCCGATTCTCGTCGAGGCCCCCGAGGGGATCTCCTTCAAGGTCGAGAACCCGACGAAGTTCTCCGTCGAGGGCATCGACAAGCAGAAGGTCGGCGAGGTGGCCGCCAACATCCGCAAGCTGCGGAAGCCCGACCCGTACAAGGCCAAGGGCGTCAAGTACGCCGGCGAGGTCATCCGCCGCAAGGTCGGAAAGGCTGGTAAGTAGCCATGGCATACGGTGTGAAGATCGCCAAGGGCAAGGCGTACAAGGGTGCGGCACTCAAGCGTCGCCACATCCGCGTCCGCAAGCGGGTCTCGGGCACGGAGGCGCGTCCGCGTCTGGTCGTGACCCGTTCCAACCGTGGCATCGTGGCGCAGGTCATCGACGATCTCGCGGGCCACACGCTCGCGTCCGCGTCGACCCTCGACGCGTCCATCCGCGGCGGCGAAGGCGACAAGAGCGCCAAGGCCAAGCAGGTCGGCCAGCTCGTGGCCGAGCGTGCGAAGGCCAAGGGCGTCGAGGCTGTCGTGTTCGACCGTGGCGGCAACCAGTACGCGGGGCGCATCGCCGCCCTGGCGGACGCCGCCCGCGAAGCCGGACTGAAGTTCTGATCCGGTTCCGTAGCTAGCGGAAAACGAAGAGAGGTAATTCCAATGGCTGGACCCCAGCGCCGCGGAAGCGGTGCCGGTGGCGGCGAGCGACGGGACCGTAAGGACCGGCGGGACGGCGGCCAGCAGGCCGAGAAGACCGCCTATGTCGAGCGTGTCGTCGCGATCAATCGCGTCGCCAAGGTTGTGAAGGGTGGTCGTCGCTTCAGCTTCACCGCGCTGGTCGTGGTGGGCGACGGTGACGGCACCGTGGGTGTCGGTTACGGCAAGGCCAAGGAGGTGCCGGCCGCCATCGCCAAGGGTGTGGAGGAGGCCAAGAAGCACTTCTTCAAGGTCCCCCGTATCCAGGGCACCATCCCGCACCCGATCCAGGGCGAGAAGGCCGCGGGCGTCGTCCTGCTCAAGCCCGCTTCCCCCGGTACCGGTGTGATCGCCGGTGGCCCGGTGCGCGCCGTTCTGGAGTGCGCCGGTATCCACGACGTGCTGTCCAAGAGCCTCGGCTCGGACAACGCGATCAACATCGTGCACGCCACGGTGGCCGCGCTCCAGGGGCTTCAGCGCCCCGAGGAGATCGCCGCCCGCCGCGGTCTGCCGATCGAGGACGTCGCGCCCGCCGCCCTGCTGCGTGCGCGTGCCGGGGTGGGTGCGTAATGGCTCGCCTCAAGGTCACCCAGACCAAGTCCTACATCGGCAGCAAGCAGAACCACCGTGACACCCTGCGGTCGCTCGGCCTGAAGCGGCTGAACGACGTGGTGGTCAAGGAGGACCGGCCGGAGATCCGCGGCATGGTCCAGACCGTCCGCCACCTCGTCACGGTCGAGGAGGTCGACTGATCATGGGTAACGAAAGCCCGATCAAGATCCACAACCTCCGTCCGGCCCCCGGCGCCAAGACCGCCAAGACCCGTGTGGGTCGTGGCGAGGCGTCCAAGGGCAAGACGGCCGGTCGTGGCACCAAGGGCACCAAGGCCCGCTACCAGGTTCCGGAGCGCTTCGAGGGCGGGCAGATGCCCCTCCACATGCGTCTCCCGAAGCTCAAGGGCTTCAAGAACCCGTTCCGCACCGAGTACCAGGTCGTCAACCTGGACAAGCTCGCGACCCTCTACCCCGAGGGTGGCGAGGTCACGGTGGCCGATCTGGTCGCCAAGGGCGCGGTACGCAAGAACCAGCTCGTCAAGGTGCTCGGCACCGGCGAGGTGACCGTGGCGCTCCAGGTGACCGTGGACGCGGTTTCCGGGTCCGCCCAGCAGAAGATCACCGCCGCCGGCGGTACCGTGACCGAACTCATCTGAGTCAGATGTCACACGACGACCGGGGATGCCCAGCACCTAGGGGCATCCCCGGTCGTTGTTTCCTTGTATTTCCTTGGCCGATTGGTCATTCCTAGGGAGCCCGCCTCGCGGGTAGGGTGACGTCGGTTGTTACTGTTCGCAGAGCCTGTGTGCTTTCGCGGGTGGTACAGCCGTATGGCCAGCGCCGTATCTGCCCGTATCAGTCAGTACCTCATCAGACCGTCCTTCCGCCGTGCGCGGGGGGTGCAGGAGGCACCGTGCTCACCGCGTTCGCACGGGCGTTCAGGACGCCCGACCTGCGGAAGAAGCTGCTGTTCACGTTGGGCATCGTGGTGATCTATCGCCTCGGTGCGCATGTTCCGGTGCCGGGGATCGACTACTCGGTGGTCAACCAGTGCATCAAGGACACGAAGAGCAGCAACAGCCTCTTCGGCCTGGTGAACATGTTCAGCGGCGGCGCTCTTCTCCAGCTCACGATCTTCGCGCTCGGGATCATGCCGTACATCACGGCGAGCATCATCCTGCAGCTCCTCACGGTGGTGATCCCACGCCTGGAGGCCCTCAAGAAGGAGGGCCAGGCGGGCACCACCAAGATCACGCAGTACACCCGGTACCTGACCGTCGCGCTCGCGGTCCTCCAGGGCACCGGCCTCGTCGCCACCGCCCGCTCCGGCAGCCTGTTCTCCAGTTGCCAGAACAAGTTCGACATCGTGCCGAACCAGTCGATCTTCACCACCGTGACCATGGTGACCACCATGACCGCGGGCACCGTGATGATCATGTGGCTCGGTGAGCTGATCACCGACAAGGGCATCGGCAACGGCATGTCGATCCTGATGTTCGTGGCCATCGCCGCCGGATTCCCCGGCTCGCTGTGGGCGATCAAGGTCTCCGGCAAGATCGCCGGCGGCTGGGTGGAGTTCCTCGCGGTGATCGCCGTCGGTCTCGCGATGGTCGGCCTGGTGGTCTTCGTCGAACAGGCCCAGCGCCGAATTCCGGTGCAGTACGCGAAGCGCATGATCGGCCGCCGCTCGTACGGCGGCACCTCCACGTACATCCCCCTGAAGGTCAATCAGGCGGGTGTGATCCCGGTCATCTTCGCGTCGTCGCTGCTCTACATCCCGGCGCTGATCGTGCAGTTCTCCGGGTCGACCGCGGGCTGGGCGCAGTGGATCAGCCGCAACATGACCAAGGGCGACCACCCGATCTACATGGCCGCCTACTTCCTGCTGATCGTGTTCTTCGCCTTCTTCTACGTCGCTATCTCGTTTAACCCCGAGGAAGTGGCGGATAATATGAAGAAGTACGGTGGCTTCATCCCCGGCATCCGGGCCGGCCGCCCCACCGCGGAGTACCTGAGTTACGTGCTGAATCGCATCACGTGGCCGGGATCGCTGTATCTGGGTCTCATCGCTCTCGTGCCAACGGTCGCCATCGCGGTCTTCAACGGGAGCAACGGCAGCTTCCCGCTGGGCGGCACCAGCATCCTGATCATCGTGGGTGTCGGTCTGGAGACGGTGAAGCAGATCGAGAGCCAGCTCCAGCAGCGTAACTACGAAGGGTTCCTCCGCTGATGCGAATCGTCCTGGTCGGTCCCCCCGGCGCGGGCAAGGGGACGCAGGCCGCGTTCCTCGCCAAGAACCTGTCGATCCCGCACATCTCCACGGGAGACCTGTTCCGCGCCAACATCAGTCAAGGGACCGACCTGGGCAAGCAGGCGAAGGCGTTCATGGACGCCGGTGACCTGGTACCTGACGAGATCACCATCGGCATGGCGGAGGACCGCCTAGAGCAGGCGGACGCGGCGGAGGGCTTCCTGCTCGACGGCTTTCCGCGCAACGAGTTCCAGGCCCGCGCGCTGGACGCGTACATGGCCGGGCACGGGATCGCGCTCGACGGTGTGCTCGACCTGGAGGTCCCCGAGGACGAGGTCGTCAAGCGGATCGCCGGCCGCCGGGTGTGCCGCAACAACAGCGCGCACGTCTTCCATGTCGAGTACAGCAAGCCCGCCACCGAGGGCGTCTGCGACGTCTGCGGCGGCGAGCTGTACCAGCGCAGCGACGACGCGGAGGACAAGGTCCGCAACCGGATCGAGGTCTACCACCGCGAGACCGAGCCGATCATCGACTACTACAAGCAGCAGGACCTTGTGGTGACGATCTCGGCGCTCGGCCCGGTGGCCGAGGTCACGCAGCGCGCGATGGACGCGCTGCGCGCGGGCGAGCGGCGGTAGCCGCCGCAGAGCACGGCATCGGCCGTGGTGCCCTGACGGGCGCCACGGCCGTATCGTTGAGTGGGCACATGCCGTCCCCGAGGGGACGAGCGGTGCCCGAGCACTGACGTACACAAGGAAGGCGCCAGCCGTCATGGTGGAGATCAAGACCCCCGAGCAGATCGCCAAGATGCGCGAGGCCGGGTTGGTCGTGGCGGCGATCCACCGGGCGACGCGCGCCGCGGCGGTGCCCGGCGCCACCACCAAGGACCTTGACGAGGTCGCCGCGAAGGTGATCGCCGACCACGGCGCCAAGCCGAACTTCCTGGGGTACGGCGGCTTCCCCGGCAACATCTGCACGTCGGTCAACGACGTGGTGGTGCACGGCATCCCGGACCGCGAGACGGTGCTCAAGGACGGCGACATGATCGCCATCGACGCCGGCGCCATCGTCGACGGCTGGCACGGCGACGCGGCCTTCACGTGCTTCGTGGGCAGCGGGCACGCGCCGGAGCTGATCGAGCTGAGCCGGGTCACCGAGGAGTCCATGTGGGCGGGCATCGCCGCCTTCCGCAAGGGCAACCGGTTGGAGGACATCTCCAAGGCGATCGAGGGCTACATCCGCCGCCAGCCGCGGCCCGCCTCCGGCAAGTACGGCATCGTCGAGGACTACGGGGGCCACGGCATCGGCACCCAGATGCACATGGACCCGCACCTGCTGAACTACGTCACCAAGAAGCGCGGGCGCGGCATCAAGCTGATCCCCGGCGTCTGCCTCGCCATCGAGCCGATGGTCACCCTCGGCACCCCCCGCACCCACGTCCTCGCCGACGAGTGGACGGTCAAGTCCGACGACGGCTCCTGGTCCTCCCACTGGGAGCACTCCATCGCCCTCACCGAGGACGGCCCCCTCGTCCTGACCGCCGAGGACTGCGGCAAGGCCAAACTGGCCGAGTACGGCATCACGACCGCCCCAGACCCGCTTGCTTAAGGATCTTCGGGGCAGGGCATACATCCCTGATTCGTCTTTCCGGGTGGCGTGACGTAGACTGACACGTCGGCTCTCGCGTGTCTTTTGGCATGTCTGGGGCCGACCAAGGTAGCCGATCCCGAAAGCAGGACATGGCCAAAAAGCAAGGCGCCATCGAAATCGAGGGCACCGTGATCGAGTCTCTGCCGAACGCGATGTTCAAGGTGGAGCTGCAGAACGGTCACAAGGTCCTCGCGCACATCAGCGGCAAGATGCGGATGCACTACATCCGCATCCTTCCGGATGACCGGGTCGTTGTGGAGCTCTCTCCGTACGACCTGACGCGCGGACGGATCGTCTACCGATACAAGTAGCAACGAGTAGATCTCAAGACCCGGAGAACCTCACCTCATGAAGGTCAAGCCGAGCGTCAAGAAGATCTGCGACAAGTGCAAGGTGATCCGCCGTCACGGCCGGGTCATGGTCATCTGCGACAACCTGCGCCACAAGCAGCGCCAGGGCTGACGCACGCCGACCTACCTGCATCCGCAGAACTTCGCGCGACGCACACACGTACATACGCAGTGCCCATCTCCTGCCACAAGGGGATGACACCTCCGGCGGAGGCCGGGGACCTGGTCGTACCACCGCTCAGCACACGAGCGGTCGGCGGTCAGGAGCCGGCACTGCGGAAGACCTCCGAAACCATCAGGAGCCAAGAAAATGGCACGCCTTTCAGGCGTTGACCTCCCGCGTGAGAAGCGCGTGGAGATCGCCCTCACCTACGTCTTCGGCATCGGGCGCTCCCGCTCCCAGCAGGTGCTGAAGGAGACCGGTGTGAACCCCGACATCCGCGTCCGCGACCTGGCCGAGGAAGACCTCGTCAAGCTGCGCGAGTACGTCGATGCCAACTTCAAGACCGAGGGTGACCTCCGTCGCGAGGTGCAGGCCGACATCCGCCGCAAGGTGGAAATCGGCTGCTACCAGGGTCTGCGCCACCGTCGTGGCCTGCCGGTCCACGGTCAGCGCACTCACACCAACGCCCGTACCCGCAAGGGTCCGCGTCGCGCCATCGCCGGTAAGAAGAAGCCGGGCAAGAAGTAGTCCTCAGCGGACGCTCATCAGCGGTCTTCGCTGTAGGACCGACCACCTCCACCGGGAGAAGTTGACACATGCCTCCTAAGGGCCGTCAGGGCGCAGCCAAGAAGGTGCGCCGCAAGGAAAAGAAGAACGTCGCTCATGGGCACGCCCACATCAAGAGCACGTTCAACAACACGATCGTCTCGATCACCGACCCCGCGGGCAACGTGATCTCCTGGGCCTCCGCCGGCCACGTCGGCTTCAAGGGCTCGCGCAAGTCCACCCCCTTCGCCGCGCAGATGGCCGCCGAGTCGGCCGCCCGCCGGGCGCAGGAGCACGGCATGCGCAAGGTCGACGTCTTCGTGAAGGGTCCCGGCTCCGGCCGCGAGACCGCGATCCGCTCCCTCCAGGCCACGGGCCTCGAGGTCGGTTCGATCCAGGACGTCACCCCGACCCCGCACAACGGCTGCCGCCCGCCCAAGCGCCGCCGCGTCTGACAAGCTGATACAGGAGACACGAGACAATGGCGCGTTACACCGGGGCCGACTGCAAGCGTTGCCGTCGGGAGAAGCAGAAGCTCTTCCTCAAGGGGAGCAAGTGCGAGAGCGCGAAGTGCCCGATCGAGATCCGTCCTTACCCCCCGGGTGAGCACGGACGCGGGCGCACCAAGGACAGCGAGTACCTTCTCCAGCTTCGTGAGAAGCAGAAGTGCGCGCGCATCTACGGTGTCCTCGAGAAGCAGTTCGTGAACTACTACAAGGAAGCGAACCAGAAGTCCGGCAAGACCGGTGAGAACCTTCTGCGCATCCTTGAGACCCGCCTCGACAACGTGGTGTACCGGGCCGGCTTCGCCAAGTCCCGCGACCACGCGCGGCAGCTCGTCCGTCACGGACACATCACCGTCAACGGCCGCAAGACCGACATCCCGTCGGCCCGTGTGTCCGTGAGCGACATCGTCGAGGTCCGCGAGTCGTCCCGCAACCTGACCCCGTTCGCGGTGGCCCAGGGCGAGGCCGGCGACAAGACCGTGCCCGCGTGGCTCGAAGCCAACGCCGGCAAGCTGCGGATCCTCGTGCACAGCCTGCCCGAGCGCCAGGTGATCGACACCCAGGTGCAGGAGCAGCTCATCGTCGAGCTGTACTCGAAGTAAGCAATTACTTCGGCGTACGGACCGAGGCGATGCCGGGCGGTACGACGGGCGACCGTCGTACCGCCCGTATCCTCGTAGTACAGGGGGCGTCAAATAGCGGGCGCCCACGAATGAAGGACCGACACTCATGCTGATCGCTCAGCGTCCCTCGTTGACCGAAGAGGTCGTCGACGAATTCCGCTCCCGGTTCGTGATCGAGCCGCTGGAGCCGGGCTTCGGCTACACCCTCGGCAACTCGCTCCGCCGTACGCTCCTCTCCTCGATCCCCGGTGCCGCTGTCACCAGCATCCGGGTCGACGGTGTCCTGCACGAGTTCACCACCGTGCCGGGCGTCAAGGAGGACGTGACCGACGTCATCCTCAACATCAAGCAGCTCGTCGTCTCCTCGGAGCACGACGAGCCGGTCGTGATGTACCTGCGCAAGCAGGGCCCGGGTGTCGTCACCGCCGCCGACATCGCGCCCCCGGCCGGTGTCGAGGTGCACAACCCCGACCTGGTCCTGGCGACGCTGAACGCCAAGGGCAAGCTGGAGATGGAGCTGACCGTCGAGCGCGGTCGCGGCTACGTCTCCGCGGTGCAGAACAAGCAGCAGGGCCAGGAGATCGGCCGCATCCCGGTCGACTCCATCTACAGCCCGGTGCTCAAGGTCACCTACAAGGTCGAGGCGACCCGTGTCGAGCAGCGCACCGACTTCGACAAGCTGATCGTCGACGTCGAGACCAAGCAGGCCATGCGCCCCCGTGACGCCATGGCGTCCGCGGGCAAGACCCTGGTCGAGTTGTTCGGCCTGGCCCGCGAGCTGAACGTCGACGCCGAGGGCATCGACATGGGCCCGTCCCCCACGGACGCCGCCCTGGCCGCTGACCTGGCGCTGCCGATCGAGGAGCTGGAACTCACCGTCCGCTCCTACAACTGCCTCAAGCGCGAGGGCATCCACTCCGTGGGTGAGCTCGTGGCACGCTCCGAGGCCGACCTGCTCGACATCCGCAACTTCGGCGCGAAGTCGATCGACGAGGTCAAGGCGAAGCTGGCCGGCATGGGCCTGGCCCTCAAGGACAGCCCGCCCGGATTCGACCCCACCGCCGCCGCCGACGCCTTCGGCGCCGACGACGACGTGGACGCCGGTTTCGTGGAGACCGAGCAGTACTGATCGCCTCCGGCGCGGCCGGGACCCCTGGTCCCGGCCGTCGCCGGGCGCCTTCCCGGTTCGCACCGAACGGGGAGGGCACCGGGGCCCGCCCCGGACCCCCATCGAGCTGGCAGCCGCCAGTTCGCACTGACATCGGTACCTCGTACGGCCGGTGCAGCGGAGAAGGAGAAAGACCATGCCTCAGCCCGCGAAGGGTGCCCGCCTCGGCGGCGGCGCCGCGCACGAGAAGCTGCTGCTCGCGAACCTCGCGAAGTCGCTGTTCGAGCACGGCAGGATCAAGACCACCGAGGCCAAGGCGCGCCGTCTGCGTCCGGTCGCGGAGCGGCTGATCACGAAGGCGAAGAAGGGCGACATGCACAACCGTCGCCAGGTGCTGCAGACGATCACGGACAAGAGCGTCGTCCACACGCTCTTCACCGAGATCGCGCCGCGGTACGAGAACCGCCCGGGTGGCTACACCCGGATCACCAAGGTCGGTAACCGCCGCGGCGACAACGCGCCGATGGCCGTCATCGAGCTGGTCGAGGCGCTGACCGTGGCGCAGGCCGCCACGGGCGAGGCCGAGGCCGCCACCAAGCGTTCCGCCAAGGACCGCGCCGGTGACGAGGCTCTGGCCGACCTCAAGAAGGACTCCGAGCCGGCGGACGCCACGCCCGAGACCGCGGACGACGCGGTCGAGGACGCCGCTCCGGCCGACGAGGAGCCCAAGGAGTCCAAGGACGCCTGAGCGTTCTGAGACCCCGGGAGCGACCCCGCGGGCCCGTACCCCTCTGCCGGAGGGGTACGGGCCCGTTCCGCTGGTCCCCGCGATCCCGGCCCCCGAAGTCCCCAGAGTCCCCAGAGTCCCCAGAGTTCCCTGATCCCGCTGAGAGGAATGCGCGCGTGAGCGACGAGGTGGCGCCCGGCGCCGTACGGGTGCGGCTGGATCTGGCCTACGACGGTACGGACTTCTCCGGGTGGGCCAAGCAGCGCACCCGGCGGACCGTGCAGGGGGAGTTGGAGGCGGCGATCCCGACGGTGCTGCGGATGGCGGAGCCGGTGGAGCTGACCGTCGCGGGGCGCACCGACGCCGGGGTGCACGCGCGCGGGCAGGTGGCGCACGTGGACCTGCCCGCGGACGTGTGGGCGGCCGAGGGCGGCAATCTGCGCCGGCGGCTGGCCGGACGGCTGCCGTGGGACGTACGCGTCTGGGACGTCTCGGCGGCACCCGCCGGGTTCAACGCGCGGTTCTCGGCGGTCTGGCGGCGGTACGCCTACCGCGTCGGCGACCACCCCGGCGGTGTGGACCCGCTGCTGCGCGGCCACGTGCTGTGGCACGACCGTCCGGTGGACGTCGACCGGATGAACGCGGCGGCCGAACTCCTGCTCGGCGAGCACGACTTCGCCGCGTACTGCAAGAAGCGCGAGGGCGCCACGACCATCCGCACCCTGCTCGACCTGCGCTGGGAGCGTACGGCCGACGGTCTCGCGGTCGCCACGGTCCGCGCCGACGCCTTCTGCCACAACATGGTGCGCGCGCTGATCGGCGCGATGATCCTGGTCGGTGACGGCCACCGCCCGGTCGGCTTCCCCGGCGAGGTCCTGGCCGGGCGCGAGCGCCACTCCGCCGTCAAGGTCCTGCGTCCGCACGGCCTCACCCTGGAAGAGGTCGGCTACCCGGCGGACGACCAGCTGGCCGCCCGCTCGGTGGAGGCCCGCAACAGACGGACCCTGCCGTGCGCCCCCGCCGCGCCCGCCGCCGCCGTCAAGGGGTAGCGGCGCTCGCGGCGTCGCGGCCGCGCTGGATGACGCGCTGGAAGGCGAAGTCGGAGGCGTCGTTGGCGGCCTGCCTGGCGGTGGTGTCGGCCTTGGTGAGGGTCTTGCCGGTCCTGAAGCCGGAGATGGTGAAGTAGGCGTAGCGGCCGACGGCGTTGGACGTCATCTGGCAGGCGACGGCGTGGCAGAAGTCCTTGATGCCGCCGCCGTTGAGCGGGCCGAGGTAGTGGGCGGTCTTCTGCACCTTCGCCGCGTGGGCGGTGTCGTCGAAGACGGCGACGCCGACGGTGACGGCCACGCCGCCGCGTACGTAGGTGGCGCGGATCAGCTTGCGGCAGCCGTTGGCGGTGAGGGCGGCGGCCAGCTCGCTGCGGGCGCCGTCGGCGCACTTGGCGGTGGTGGCGGCGGCGGTCTGGGAGTAGACGTTGCCGCCGATCCGGAACTGCTTGCCGGGGAAGAGGCCGCCCACGGTGATCGGGGCGGTGTCCTTGGCGGCGGTGGAGATGAAGTCCAGCGGGTTGGGCGGCGGCGGGGGAGCGACCGAGGAGAACGAGGGCGCGGGCGGCAGCGGCGACTGCGACGTGGCGCCGCTGGTGGCCGAGGACGGCCCGGCCACCGGCTCGTCGTCCGAGCCGCCCGACATGACGACGGCGGTGGCGACGCCGCCCGCTATCACCGCGACGGCGACGATCCCGCCGCCGAGCATCATCAGCTTGCGCCGCTTGGCGCCGCTGGCGGCCTGCTGCTCGGCGAGCGCGCCCCAGTCGGGTGTCCCGCCCGAGGGCGGGCCGCCCGGCCCTGAGGCGGGCGTGTGCGCCCCTTGCCGACGCTGTCCCGCGCCGCGCTGCTGGCGCGGGAAGGGCTGACGGTGGGTGCCCATGCCGGGCGCGCCCTGCGGGGCGCCCTGGGGGCTCTGCGACGGGCTTCGGGGTGCGCCCTGGGCGGGGGCCTGGGGCGTGCTCCGGGGCGCGGCCTGGGCGGCCGGCCGCGGGCCTGTCGGGCCGGTGGGCCGCGCGGGGGCGGGGCCGGGCGGCGGCGCGGGAGCCGCGGGGGTCTCGGCGGCACCCGGCGCCGCGGCGGCGGGCGGCAGCGAGGCGTGCGGCCGGGCCGCGCCCTGGCCGGGGACGCCGGGCCGTACCTGGTACGCGCCCGGCTGCTCGGCCTGCGGCGACCACGCGGGACCGGACGACGGCGCCTGCGGCTGCGACTGTCCCGGCTCGTGGCGGAACCCGCGCCGCGGGTCGTCCGCGTAGCCCCCCGGCGGCCCGGCCGGCTGGTCGGCGGCCGGGCCCGACGGCGGCTGCGGGCCCTGCGGCGCCTGCGCGTCGTACGGCGACGGCTGCTGCGGTGGTGCCTGGGCGGCGGCGTGGCGCGGCTGGGGCCGAGAGGGGATGACGCGTCCCTCAAGGACCTCGCGCTCGCCCTCGGGGGCGCTCGTGGGGGGTTCCTGCGGAGGCTGCGGCTGCTGTCCGGGCCCATCAGTCATGCCGCGCATCATATTGCCGGTCAGGCCGCGCACATATTCCGGTGAACACACCGGAGAACGCACCGGTGAACGCGCCGGTGGAGACCTCACGAAAACGAGTTGGGGCGGATCGCGCCCCACAGGGAGAATCCAGGACATGGGACATGTGGAAGCAGCGCACTTGGAGTACTACCTGCCGGATGGGCGGGCGCTGCTCGGCGACGTCTCGTTCCGGGTGGGCGACGGCGCCGTGGTCGCGCTGGTCGGCGCCAACGGCGCGGGCAAGACCACGCTGCTGCGGCTGATCTCCGGCGAGATCAAGCCGCACGGCGGCACGGTCACGGTCAGCGGCGGCCTCGGCGTGATGCGGCAGTTCGTCGGCAGCGTCCGCGACGACCGCACCGTACGTGACCTGCTGGTCTCCGTCGCGCACCCGCGGATCCGGACCGCCGCCAAGGCGGTCGACGCGGCCGAGCTGGCGATCATGGCGCAGGACGACGAACCGGCGCAGATGGCGTACGCGCACGCCCTGGCCGAATGGGCCGAGGCGCGCGGCTACGAGGCCGAGACCCTGTGGGACATGTGCACGATGGCCGCGCTCGGCGTGCCGTACGAGCGGGCGCAGTGGCGCGAGGTGAAGACGCTCTCGGGCGGTGAGCAGAAACGGCTGGTTCTGGAGGCCCTGCTGCGCGGCCCCGACGAGACGCTGCTGCTCGACGAGCCGGACAACTACCTGGACGTGCCGGGCAAGCGCTGGCTGGAGGAGCAGCTCGCCCTCACCAAGAAGACGGTGCTGTTCGTCAGCCACGACCGGGAGCTGCTGGCCCGCAGCGCGCAGAAGATCGTCGCCGTCGAGACCGGCCCGGCCGGGTCCACGGTGTGGGTGCACGGCGGCGGTTTCGACACCTTCCACGAGGCCCGCAAGGAGCGCTTCGCGCGCTTCGAGGAGCTGCGGCGGCGCTGGGAGGAGGAGCACGCCAAGCTCAAGGCGATGGTGCTGCGGCTGCGCCAGCAGGCGGCGAACAGCCCCGATATGGCGTCCCGCTACCACGCGGCGCAGACCCGGCTGAAGCGGTTCGAGGACGCGGGCGCCCCGCAGGAGCCGCCGCGCGAGCAGGACATCCGGATGCGGCTGCGCGGCGGACGTACCGGCGTACGGGCGGTGACCTGCGAGAAGCTGGAGCTGACCGGTCTGATGAAGCCGTTCGACCTGGAGGTCTACTACGGCGAGCGGGTCGCGGTGCTCGGCTCCAACGGCTCGGGGAAGTCGCACTTCCTGCGGCTGCTCGCCGGGGACGGGAGCGTCGCGCACACCGGGGCGTTCAAGCTCGGCGCGCGGGTGGTGCCCGGCCACTTCGCGCAGACCCACGCGCACCCGGAACTGCTCGGCCGCACCCTGGTCGACATCCTGTGGGGCGACCACGCGCACGACCGGGGCCGCGCCATGGGCGTCCTGCGGCGGTACGAGCTGGAGCGGCAGGGCGACCAGCCCTTCGACAAGCTCTCCGGCGGGCAGCAGGCCCGCTTCCAGATCCTGCTCATGGAGCTGGCCGGGACCACCGCGCTGCTGCTGGACGAGCCCACGGACAACCTCGACCTGGAGAGCGCCGAGGCCCTTCAGGAGGGCCTGGAGTCGTATGACGGCACGGTGCTCGCGGTGACGCACGACCGGTGGTTCGCGCGCAGTTTCGACCGCTATCTGGTCTTCGGGTCCGACGGTCTGGTCAGGGAGTCCATCGAGCCGGTCTGGGACGAGCGGCGGGTCGAGCGCAAGCGGTAGGGCCCGGCGGACGCCCGGTCCCCACGGGTCCCGAACGGCCCCTCCCGGCCCGGGAATCCGACGCGTTTTGACCCGTACGGGGGCGCGCGGGTATTCTTCGATGTCGTTATGCGTATTGGCTTGCTCTATCTCACGTGAGGGGCCCTTACGCCGGTCCACCGGGCCGATGACCAGCGGCAGGCAGACGGGTTGCGTCCCCGAATGCCGCCAGGGCTGGCCTGATCGTCCGGGTGGCCTTGTACAAGGACCCGTTTCCCCGGCCCCTCACGGGCTCGTGGAGACACCATCACTGAAGAAGCGAAGGCGACCGTGCGTACGTTCAGCCCCAAGCCCGGCGATGTCACCCGCCAGTGGCACGTAATCGACGCGCAGGACGTTGTCCTGGGCCGTCTGGCCACCCAGGCCGCGACCCTCCTGCGGGGCAAGCACAAGCCCATCTACGCCCCGCACGTCGACACCGGTGACTTCGTCATCATCATCAACGCCGACAAGGTGCACCTGTCGGGCAACAAGAAGACCCAGAAGATGGCGTACCGCCACTCCGGGTACCCGGGCGGCCTGCGCTCCGTGCGCTACGACGAGCTGCTCGACAAGAACCCGGAGAAGGCCGTGGAGAAGGCCATCAAGGGCATGCTCCCGAAGAACACCCTGGGCCGTCAGATGCTCTCGAAGCTGAAGGTCTACTCGGGCGACCAGCACCCGCACGCTGCCCAGCAGCCGGTGCCGTTCGAGATCACCCAGGTCGCGCAGTAGTACCGGCCACCAGCTACCAGAAAGAATCTGAGGAGAATCGTGGCTGAGACCACTGCCGAGACCGTCGTCGAGGGTGAAGAGACCTTCGAGGAGATCACGACCTTCGAGTCCGAGACCCCCGAGTCGGAGTACACCTCCGAGTCGCTCGCCTCGCGCTTCGGCGACCCGCAGCCGGCCGCCGGCACCGGCCGCCGCAAGCAGTCCATCGCCCGTGTCCGGATCGTTCCGGGCAGCGGCAAGTGGAAGATCAACGGCCGCACCCTTGAGGGCTACTTCCCCAACAAGGTGCACCAGCAGGAAGTCAACGAGCCCTTCAAGGTGCTCGAGCTGGACAACCGGTACGACGTCGTGGCCCGCATCAGCGGCGGCGGCATCTCCGGCCAGGCCGGTGCCCTGCGCCTGGGCGTCGCCCGCGCGCTCAACGAGGCGGACGTGGACAACAACCGCGGCCCGCTGAAGAAGGCCGGCTTCCTGACCCGTGACGACCGCGCGGTCGAGCGGAAGAAGGCCGGTCTGAAGAAGGCCCGCAAGGCCCCGCAGTTCAGCAAGCGCTAAGTCGCCTCCGGCGCGGGAACCAAACCCGCGCCGGGCGCATCGAACGCCTCGGAGACACTTTGTGCCTCCGAGGCGTTCGCATTCCTGGGAATCGGCACATTTGTCTGTTGATATGGCTCTGAGCCCTGGATGGTGGAGCCATGTCCCCGCACCGGGGGCGCGGACCGCGGGGCACGGGAGGCCCGGCGGCACAGGGATCGTCGTGTCCCGGGACGGCCGCACGACCGCACGGATCATCGGAGGAAACACTGTGGGACGACTCTTCGGCACCGACGGCGTGCGGGGCATGGCCAACGCCGACCTCACCGCCGAGCTTGCTCTCGGCCTGTCGGTCGCGGCGGCACACGTGCTCGGCGAAGCGGGCAGCTTCGCGGGCCACCGGCCGGTGGCGGTCGTGGGGCGCGACCCGCGCGCCTCGGGCGAATTCCTGGAGGCGGCCGTCGTGGCGGGCCTCGCGAGCGCGGGCGTGGACGTCCTGCGGGTCGGTGTGCTGCCCACCCCGGCGGTGGCGTATCTCACCGGCGCGCTGGGCGCCGACCTCGGCGTGATGCTCTCCGCGAGCCACAACGCGATGCCGGACAACGGCGTGAAGTTCCTGGCGCGCGGCGGCCACAAGCTCGACGACGAGCTGGAGGAGCGGATCGAGGCGATCTACGAGGAGCACCGCACCGGCGCCCCCTGGAACCGCCCGACCGGCGGCGGCGTCGGCCGGGTCCGCGACTACGACGAGGGCTTCGACCAGTACGTGGCCCACCTCATCGCGGTGCTGCCCAACCGCCTCGACGGCCTGAAGGTCGTCCTGGACGAGGCGCACGGCGCGGCCTCCCGCGTCTCGCCCGAGGCGTTCTCGCGCGCCGGTGCCGAGATCATCACCATCGGCGCCCAGCCCGACGGGCTCAACATCAACGACGGCTGCGGCTCCACCCACCTGGAGCTGCTGAAGGCCGCCGTGGTCGAGCACGGCGCCGACTTCGGCATCGCGCACGACGGCGACGCCGACCGCTGCCTGGCCGTCGACGCCACCGGTGAGGAGGTCGACGGCGACCAGATCCTCGCGATCCTCGCCCTGTCGCTGCGCGAGCGCGGCGCCCTGCGCGAGAACACCGTCGTCGGCACCGTGATGTCCAACCTCGGCTTCAAGCTGGCGATGGAACGCGAAGGCATCGAGATGGTGCAGACCGCCGTCGGCGACCGCTACGTCCTGGAAGCGATGAAGGAGCACGGGTACGCGCTCGGCGGCGAGCAGTCCGGGCACGTCATCGTGCTCGACCACGCCACCACCGGCGACGGCACCCTGACCGGTCTGCTGCTGGCCGCCCGCGTCGCCGCCACCAAGCGCACCCTGGCCGACCTGGCCGGGGTCATGGTGCGGCTGCCGCAGGTGCTGGTCAATGTGCCGGACGTCGACAAGAGCCGCGTCGACTCCACGCCCGAGCTGCTGACCGCCGTCGCCGAGGCCGAGACCGAGCTGGGCACCACCGGCCGGGTCCTGCTGCGGCCCTCCGGCACCGAGCCGCTGGTGCGCGTGATGGTCGAGGCCGCCGACATCGACCACGCCCAGTCCGTCGCCGGGCGGCTGGCCGACGTCGTCAAGTCCACCCTGGGCTGAGCCGCCCCGCGCGGGGGCCGACCCTACGTCGTCAGGCGGCGGGTACGTGCCGCTTCGCCCAGAGCCACTTCTGGGCGAGCAGCGTCAACGTGCCCGCCACCGCGATGCCCGCCAGGTTGATCACGAGCTGCAAGGTGGAACCCCACGCCTCGCCCCAGGCCGCGTAGCTGATCCCCAGGGCGGCGTTCGCGGCGGCCGGCACCGTCGTCACCGAGATCGCCACGCCCACCAGCGCGCCCGACTTGGACGAGGTCAGGGAGAGGATTCCGGCGATCCCGGCGAGGAACGCGACGACGAACGAATCCCACGTCGGCTGCCAGATGAACTCCGTCGCCGGGTGCGGCGCGTCGAACCGCGCCTGCGTGAACAGCCCGAACAGGCTCATCAGGTCGCTGAACCCGCCGGTGATCAGCATCGCCACCGGGAAGCCGATCAGCAGCGCCGCCACCGACCGCCCCACCAGGCGGCGCTGACGCCGCACCACCCCCGTACAGATCCCGGCCAGTGGCCCGAACTCCGGCCCGACCACCATCGCGCCGACGATCAGGATCGAGCTGTCCAGCATCACGCCGTACGCGGCCAGCATCGTCGCCACCGTCAGGAACGCGATGTACGTGACCGTCAGCGTCGACTCCTCGTGGGTCTCCTCGACCAGCGACTCCCACAGCACCGCGTCCGCGCCCTCGCCCGGCGCGTCCTCCTCGGCCTTCTCCGCGCTCGTCGACAGCGTCAGGTCGATGTTCTCGACCGCGATCGAACCGGTCTCCGCCACGCCCAGCTCACGCAGCCCGACCAGCAGGCCGTCGGCCGCCTCCCGTGCCACGTCGCAGGTCAGCACGTCGCCGAGCGGGTCGTACGCGGCGCCGCGCATCACCGTCAGATGGGTGGCGCCGAGGGTCGCGCCGACCAGTCGCGCGACCTCCTCGGTGCGGTCGGCGGGCACGATCATCCGCAGGTGCAGCACGGCGGGGCTCCCGTTTCCTCGACATCTGGCGGCCCGCGTCGGGCGAGCCGCGTCATGTGACCGGCGCCGGGTGACCGGCGTCAGAGCTTGCGCAGCGACAGGCGCTGCACCTTGTGCCCCGGTCCCTTGCGGAGCACCAGCGTCGCCCGGCTGCGGGTGGGCAGCACATTCTGCTGCAAGTTGGGCTGATTGACGGTGCGCCACATCAGCCGGGCGTACTCCAGCGCCTCGTCCTCCGAGACCTGGGTGTACTTGCGGAAGTACGAGTGCGGGTCCTGGAAGGCCGTCTCGCGCAGTTTCCTGAACCGTCCCAGGTACCACTGCTCGATGTCCTCGGTGCGCGCGTCCACGTACACGCTGAAGTCGAAGTGGTCGGCCAGGCCGATCCTCGTCCTGCCGTCCTTGCCGGGCAGCGCCGGCTGGAGGACGTTCAGGCCCTCCACGATGAGGATGTCCGGGCGGCGCACCGTCAGCGTCTCGCCGGGCACGATGTCGTAGATCAGGTGCGAGTAGACCGGCGCGGTGACCTCGTCGCGGCCGGCCTTCACGTCCGCCACGAAGCGGGTCAGCGCGCGGCGGTCGTACGACTCGGGGAAGCCCTTGCGGGACATCAGGCCGCGCCGGTGCAGCTCCGCGTTGGGCAGCAGGAAGCCGTCGGTGGTGACCAGTTCGACCCGCGGGTGCTCGGGCCAGCGGGCCAGCAGCGCCTGGAGCAGCCGGGCCGTGGTCGACTTGCCCACCGCCACACTGCCCGCCACCCCGATCACGAACGGCGTCCCCGGCTGCGCGTGGTGCCCTCCCCCTGCCTTCGGCGGAGGCGCCCCCACCGCGTCCCCCAGGAAGGTGTTCAGCGCGCCGCGCAGCCGGTTGTGCGCGGCCACGTACAGATTCAGCAGCCGGGACAGCGGCAGATAGACGTCCACCACCTCGTCCAGGTCGATCACGTCGCCCAGGCCGCGCAGCCGCTCCACCTCCTCGGCGGTCAGCGGCAGCGGCGTGCGCTCGCGCAGCGCACTCCACTCCTCGCGGGTCAGGTCGACATAGGGGCTGGTCGCGGCTGGGGTCGTCGGCACGGGCCCCATTGTCCAGACGTGCGTGTACGGAGCGCGGGCGGGGGGTGCGGCGCGCGGGCGGGGTGTGGAGCGCGGCCGGGGGTGCGGCGTGCGGCCGGGGGCACGGCGGGTGGGGGCACGGCCTAAGCTGGCCGGCATGAACGGCACGTCGGGCGAAGGGGATGGCCAGTGATCGTCGGGGTCGGGATCGACGTCGCCGAGATCGACCGCTTCGCCGCCGCCCTGGAGCGCACGCCCGGCATGGCCGACCGGCTCTTCCTCCCCGGCGAACTGCTGCTGCCGACCGGCGAGCGGCGCGGTGTCGCCTCGCTGGCCGCCCGGTTCGCGGCCAAGGAAGCGCTCGCCAAAGCCCTGGGCGCCCCCGCCGGGCTGCACTGGCTCGACGCCGAGATCACCACGGAGCCGTCCGGCCGGCCCCGGCTGACCGTCACCGGGACCGTGGCCGCGCGGGCCGCGGAGCTGGGGGTACGCGGCTGGCACGTCTCCCTCAGCCATGACGCCGGGGTCGCGTCCGCGGTGGTCATCGCGGAGGGCTGACCCGCGGGCGGATGCGCCGGGCGCGTCCGGTGCGCCTGGTCGGGGGGCTGGGTGCGCCGGTCCGCCTGGTCGGGGGGCTGGGTGCGCGCCGGGCGCGTAGTGTCCGTTGAGGCTGTTTTCGTCGAGCCCTGCCGGAGGACTTTCCATGAGGTACGCGCACGCGGTGGAGACCGTACGGGCCGCCGAGGGCGAGTTGATGGCCCGGCTGCCCGAGGGCGCGCTCATGCAGCGCGCGGCGGCCGGGCTCGCGGCGGCGTGCCGGGACCTGCTCGGGCGTACGTACGGCGCGCGCGTCGTCGTCCTCGCCGGGAGCGGCGACAACGGCGGTGACGCGCTGTACGCCGGTGCCCGGCTGGCCCGCCGCGGCGCCGCCGTGCACGCCGTGCTGCTGGCCCCCGAACGCGCCCACCGCGGGGGCCTCGCCGCCCTGCTGGCCGCCGGGGGCCGCGCCGCCGCCGCGGCGGACGCCGAGGCGCTGATCGGGCGGGCCGACCTCGTGCTCGACGGGATCGTCGGCATCGGCGGCAAGGGCGGGCTGCGGCCCGGCGCCGTACCGCTCGCCGAGGCCGCCGGGGCCTCCCGCGCCCTCGTCGTCGCCGTCGACCTGCCCAGCGGCGTCGACGCCGACACCGGGGAAGTCCTCGGGGACGCCGTGCACGCCGACGCGACCGTCACCTTCGGTACGTACAAGCCGGGGCTGCTCGTCGACCCGGCCGCCACCTTCGCCGGGGCGCCCCGGCTCGTCGACATCGGCCTCGGGCCGTACCTCGGCGAACCCGAACTGGAGGCGCTCCAGCACGCGGACGTCGCCGCCGCGCTGCCGCGGCCGGGGGAGTCGAGCGACAAGTACCGGCGCGGTGTCGTCGGCGTCGTCGCCGGGTCCGGGCGGTATCCGGGGGCCGCCGTCCTCGCCGTCTCCGGCGCGCTGCGGGGCGGCGCCGGTGCGGTGCGCTACGTCGGGCCCGGCGGCGACGCCGTGCTCGCCCGGCACCCCGAGGTGCTGGTGTCCACCGGGTCCCCGCACAGCGCCGGGCGCGTTCAGTCCTGGGTGGTCGGGCCCGGCATCGGCGACTCCCCGGAGGCGCGGCAGGCCGTCACCGACGTGCTCGCCACCTCGGTGCCGGTCCTCGTCGACGCCGACGCCTTGCGCTTCCTCTCGCCCGCCGCCGTACGGGAGCGGAGCGCCCCCACCGTCCTCACCCCGCACGCCGGGGAGGCCGCCGCGCTGCTCGGCTGGGCGCGGGAGGAGGTCGAGGCGCGGCGCCTCGACGCCGTGCGGGGGCTGGCCGGGCGGTTCGGTGCCACCGTTCTGCTCAAGGGGGCCACCACGTTGGTGGCTTCGCCGTCGCCCCGGGCGGCCGTTCGCGTCAATCCGACGGGGGTCGCGTGGCTGGCGACGGCGGGGAGTGGGGACGTGCTGTCCGGGCTTACGGGGTCGTTGCTCGCGGCGGGGCTTGCGCCGATGGACGCGGCTGCTTGTGGGGCGTACCTGCATGGGCTCGCTGCGCGGCTGGGGTCGGGGGGAGCGCCGCTTGCGGCGTTGGATGTGGCCGCCGCCGTTCCCACTGCGTGGCGCAGCCTTTAGCTTGTCTTTCCCGCCCGCCCACCCCTGCGGGTGCTTTCTTCGTCTGCGGGTGCCGCTTGTGCCTGGGTCGGTGCCGGTCCGGGGCACCTCCTCGGGCGACGAACGTGTCCGCACTTCGATGACGTCCAGCCCTTGTCTGTTCGTCCCCCTGCGGGGGCACCCCGGCCCGTCCCCTCCCGGTACGTCGGCGTCCGCCCGCCGGTGGGGGTGGCCGGGGAGGGGGGTGGGTGGGCTCGGGTGCGTCGGTGTCCGACGGTCCGGTGGGGGTGGGCGGAGGGGGGTGGGTGGGCATGGGTGCGTCGGTGTTCGCCTGTCCGGTGGGGGTTGCCGGGCGGGGTGGGTGGGCTTGGGTACGTCGGCGTCCGCCTGTCCGTGGGGGTGGGCGGAGGGGGTGGGTGGGGGTGCGGCTGCTTCCGGTGCGTCGGCGGCCGACGGTCCGGGGGGGGGCAGGTGAGGCGGGGGATCGGGGGGGCTTGGGGTGGGGGGTAGGATCTGCGGGCCTTGTCGGGGTGTGCCGGTGGGGGTGGGCTGGTCCTGTGGGGGGATTGTCGATGACGTTCCGGCTGCGTGCTGTGCGCGCGTTGGTGTTGCTGGTCGGGTTCGTGTTGTTGGGGTTTGTGCTGTTGGCGGCGATGGCGGCGCTGGACTGGCTGCTGGTGACGCGGTGGTTCGCGGCGGGGGCGGCGTGGTTCGAGGGCACGATTTTGATGGTCACGGCGTTGGTGGCGGTGGCGATCGTGCGGGGGATGCTGGCGTTTCTGCGGGCCGGGCGGCTGGGGTCGGAGCCGGGCGGGGTGGCGGTCACGGCGCAGGAGCAGCCCGAGTTGTGGGAGCAGGTGCGGGCGGCGGCGGAGGTGGCGGGGGAGCGGGCGCCGGACGAGCTGTACCTGGTTTCCGAGGTCAACGCGGGGGTGGCGGAACAGAGCCGTCTGCTGGGCCTGTTGCCGGGGCGGCGCCGTATGCTGCTGGGCCTGCCGCTGCTCGCGGGGCTGACCGTGCCCCGGCTGCGGGCCGTTCTGGCGCATGAGTTCGGCCACTACGGCAATCGCGACACCCGGCTCGGCGGCCTCACCCTGCGCGGCCGGGCGGCCGTACTGCACACGGTGGAGGTGTTCAGCGAGGGCACCACGCGGATGCATTACGTGGTCGGGGCCGTCTACGTCGGCTACGCCCGGATGTTCCTGCGGACCTCGCAGTCCGTCGCCCGCCAGCAGGAGTTCGCCGCCGATGAGTCGGCCGCCCGGTACGCGGGCCGTGACGCGACGGTCGGCGCACTGCGCGCCATGCCGGTCATCGACGCCGCGTACGACCACTACGTGGACACGTACGCCGGGATGGGCGGCCCCGTGGGGGCGCTGCCTCCGGTCGGCGAGGTCCTCGGCGGATTCTCGCGACTGCTCGCCGCCCGGCCGGGGGAGAGGCTCGCCGCGCTCGCGGACGGTCGGCGTCCGCCGAAGCCGCACCCGTACGACTCCCACCCGCCGCTCCAGGATCGGATAGCCCGGATCGAGCGGCTGCCCGCCGACGGTGCGACGGATGAAGCTGAGGGGGAGGCGAACGCGCTGTCCCTGCTGCGGGACCAGGGTCAGGTGTTCGCCGCTCTGGAGGCGCGCACGCTGCCCCCGGAGGCGGCCGAGCGCCCGCGTCTGGCCTGGGACGACCTGGTCATGGCCCGCGCCTCGGCGGATGCCGAGGGCTGGTCCCGACCGCTGCTGCTCGCGGTCGCCAGGGCGCTGCGCGCGGAGTCGCCGGACCAGGACGGCGCGGCCCGTACGTCCCGCCGCGCGTCCTCCGAGACGGTGACGGACACCGATCTGCCCACCCTGGAGGACGTGCTCGACGCCTTCGACCACGGCCTGCTGTGGATGGCGGTCGCCGACCGTATCCCCAAGCCGCCGCAGGCGGGGCGCCTGACCGGCGCGTCGGCGCGCAACTTCATCCGGCCCGTGGTCTTCGACGGGCTGGCCGGTCTCATCCAGCTCCGTCTCATCGAGTCCGGCCTCGCCGCCCCCGACATCGCCTGGACGGGCCGCCCCGGACTCGTTCTCCCCCCGGCCTGGGAGAACGGCATGGATGACGCCATCGACGCGGCCATCGCCGACACGCCCGACACGGCCCCCCTCCGCACGCTCCTCGCCGCCGCCGACCGGGAGGTCGTCCCGTAGCCGTCGCGGGGGTCAGGCCGGGCGAACGCAGAAGGGGTGCCCGGCCGGACTGGCGTAGACCCGGGCGCCCTCGCGGTCGGCGGGGCCGACGTCGCCGGTCGGCCGCAGCCGTCGGCCGCCGGCCGCGAGCACCCGCGTGTCGGCGCTCTCCATGTCGTCCGTCGCGAGGTCGAAGTGCATCTGCTGGGAGGTCCCGTCGGGCCACCGCGGCATGACATGCCCCGGAACCCGCTGGACCACGAGCACGGGGAATCCGTCGCTGCGCAGGAAGTGGTGCGTGGCCGTCCGGGTGACCGAGCCGCCGAGCAGGCGGTGCCAGAACGCGCCTTCGCTCTCCGGGTCCGCGGCGTCCACGATCAGTGACGTCAGGCTGAAGGTCACGGTGTCTCTCCTCGGAATCGCTGGGGCTCAGACGGTGGGGATGATGCCGCCGTCGACCCTGAACTGGGCGCCGGTGAGCCATTTGGCGCGGTCGGACGCGAGGAACGCGATCATCTCGGCGACGTCCTCGGGTTCGCCGGGCCGTCCCATCGGCAGCTTCAGGTGCTCCACGATCCGCTGCGTGACGTCGTCGACGCCGATGCCCTCACTGTCGGCCATCCGCCGGAGGTGGCCGGCGGCTCCCTCGGTGACGACGAAGCCCGGCAGCACGCACACCACGCGTACGCCGTGGCCGCCCACCGCCGTCGCCAGTTCGCGGCTGTAGGCGTTGAGCGCCGCCTTCGACGCGGCGTACGACGCCTCGGCGGGCTGGGGGAGGTGGCTGGCGATGGACGAGACGTGCACCACGACGCCCGAGCCGCGCTCGACCATCCCCGGAACCAACGCCCGGTCGAGCCGGACCGCGCTGAGCAGATTCATCTCCAGGTCGGCGAGCCACGACGCGTCGGACCGCTCCAGAGTCGGCATCGGCCCGGTCGCGGCTCCCGCGTTGTTCACCAGGACGTCAACGCCTCCGACGCTGTCCAGCACGCGCTGCCCCAGCTCCCGCACCCCCTCCTCGGACCGCAGGTCGGCCGGGATGAAGGCGGCGTTCAGGTCGTCCGGCGGCGCGGTGCGCGAGGCCGTCAGCACCGTGGCGCCCGCGGCGGCGAAGCGGCGGGCTGTCGCCTCCCCGAGCCCTCGGCTGCCGCCGGTCACCAGCACACGCAGGCCGTCAAGCCCCTCGTTCTCGATCGTCACGGACGTTCTCCCCAGTAAAGTGAACCCGACTCCGGAAACTGTACACAAGCGGAGTCCGATTCACCTTATGGAGGACTGTTGCCGTCACCACGCCCGTTGCGCGCCGACGCCCGCCGCAACCGCGAAGCGCTCCTCGCCGCCGCGCGCGAAGCACTCCTCTCCGACGACGACGCCCACGTCGAGGAGATCGCCCGCCGTGCCGGTGTGGCCGTCGGCACGCTGTACCGCCACTTCGACACCCGCGAAGCCCTTGTCGCCGACGTGTACCGCCAAGAGGTCGCCGACCTCTGCGCGGCCCCCTCCCGGCTGCTCGCCCAGCACGCCCCCGACGAAGCCCTGCGCGCCTTCCTCCTGCTGCTCGTGGAGCACGCGGCGGTCGGCCGCGGCATGGGCGAAGTGCTGGAGAGCATCATGGCGACCGACTCGCCCGTCTTCGACGACACCCGCGCCGAGATGGCCCGTGCCCTGGACCACCTCCTCACCGCCGGCGCCGCCGCCGGCCTCATCCGCGAGGACGTCAGCGGCCTCCTCCTCCTCCGCGCCCTCGGCGGCATCTGCGGCCTGCGCTCCGAAGGCTGGCAGGACGACGCCGTACGCATCGCCTCACTCCTCTACAACGGCCTCCGCCGCCCCACCTAGCGCCTGTCCGACGAATCACGAACGGCCCCCGCGGCCCCTGCCCCGCCCGGCAACCCCCACCGGACAGGCGGACGCCGACGTACCCGAGCCCACCCCCTCCCCGGCCACCACAGCGCACCGTCGGACACTGACGTACCCGAGCCCACCCACCCCCTCCCCCCCCCACCCCCACCGGACAGGCGGACGCCGACGTACCGGGAGGGGACGGGCCGGGGTGCCCCCGCAGGGGGACGAACAGACAGGGGCTGGACGTTTTCGAAGTGGGTGCACGTTCGTCGCCCGAGGAGGTGCCCCGGACCGGCACCGACCCAGGCACAAGCGGCACCCGCAGACGAAGAAAACACCCGCACGGGTGGGCGGGCGGGCGGGAAAGACACGCCCAGCACCCGACCTGAGACACTGACCGCAATGGACGAGAAGCGGATGCGCGGCTGGGCACAAGTGGACCTGACCGCGCTGCGAGCAAACGTGAGAGCGCTGCGCGCAAAGGCACCCACGGCCGCGTTCATGGCCGTCGTGAAGGCCGACGCCTACGGCCACGGAATGGTCCCGTGCGCCAAGGCGGCCGTCGAGGCCGGAGCGACCTGGCTCGGCGTGGCCACCCCCGAGGAAGCCCTGACCCTGCGGGCAGCGGGCCTGAAGGCCCGCACCCTGTGCTGGCTGTGGACCCCCGGAGGGCCCTGGCGGGAGTGCGTCGAAGCCGACATCGACGTGACGGTGAGCGCGATGTGGGCGCTCCGCGAAGCCACGGCGGCGGCCGAGGCGGCAGGCCGCCCGGCCAGAGTGCAGCTCAAGATCGACGCGGGCCTCGGCCGCAACGGCGCCCAGCCCGCCCAGTGGCCCGAACTGGTCGCACGGGCCCGCGTGGCCGAGCGCGACGGCCTCATCCGGGTGACAGGAGTGTGGGCGCACTTCAGCTGCGCCGACGAACCGGGCCACCCCTCCATCGAGCGGGAGCTGAACGTCTTCAAGGAGGCCCTGGCGCAGGCCGAGGCGGCGGGCCTCACCCCCGAGGTGCGGCACCTCGCGAATTCGCCGGGCACCTTGACGCTGCCGGAGGCGCACTTCGACCTGGTGCGGCCGGGCGTGGCGATGTACGGCATCTCGCCGGTGCCCGAGATCGGCGGTTCCGCGGACTTCGGGCTGCGGCCGGTGATGACGGTCGTCGGCCGCCTGGCATCGGTGAAGCGGGTGCCGGGCGGGCACGGGGTGAGCTACGGGCACAAGTACGTGACGCCGGGCGAGACGACGTTGGCGCTGGTGCCGCTGGGCTACGCGGACGGCGTGCCGCGGCACGCCTCGGGCACGGGCCCGGTGCTGGTCGCGGGCAAGTGGCGGACGGTCGCGGGCCGGGTCGCGATGGACCAGTTCGTGGTGGACCTCGGCGGCGACGCGGCCGAGCCCGGCGACGAGGCGGTGCTGTTCGGCCCCGGCGACCAGGGCGAGCCGACCGCCGAGGACTGGGCACGGGCGTGCGGCACGGTCGCGTACGAGATCGTCACCCGCATCGGCGCGCGGGTCCCGCGGGTATACGTGGGGGAAGGCGCCGGTCCCGGCGCAGGCGACAGCGATGGAGCACCGTGCCAGAAGGCGTGAAGTGGGAGAAGGCAGGGCTGGTCGGCGCGGCGATCGGGGTGGTCGCGGCGGGCGCCGCCGCGGGCGTGGCGATCGAGCGGGTGACCGTCGGCCGCGGGATGCGCCGCCGCGCCCGGCTGGCGCTGGACTCGGCGGGCCCGTACGGAACGCTGCGCGGACAGCCCGGCACGGTCGCGGCGGAGGACGGCACGGAGCTGTACTACGAGACCGAGGACGTCGCGCCGCCCGAGCCCGAGCCGCAGACACCGCCCTCGCGCCGCAGCCGCGGCTGGCTGCGCCGCCGCGCCGAGGCGCCGCAGCCGGTGACGGTGGTGTTCTCGCACGGGTACTGCCTGAACCAGGACTCCTGGCACTTCCAGCGGGCGGCGCTGCGCGGCACCGTACGGGCGGTGTACTGGGACCAGCGCAGTCACGGCCGCAGCGAGCGCGGCCGGGACCAGGTGGCGGGCGGGCCCGCCACCATCGACCAGCTGGGCCGCGACCTGAAGGCGGTGCTGGACGCGGCGGTGCCCGAGGGCCCGGTGGTGCTGGTCGGGCACTCGATGGGCGGGATGACGGTGATGGCGTTCGCCGACCAGTTCCCCGAGTACGTCGAGGAGCGGGTCGTCGGCGTCGCGTTCGTCTCGACGTCGGCGGGGAAGCTGGCCGCGGTGACGCTGGGGCTGCCCGCCGCGGGCGCGCGGGCGTTCCGGGCGCTGGCGCCCGCGGTGCTGCGGGCGCTGGGCAGCCAGGCGGATCTGGTCGAGCGGGGGCGGCAGGCCACCGCCGACCTGTTCGCGGGGATCATCAAGCGGTACTCGTTCGGCTCCGACGTGGACCCGGCGGTCGGCCGGTTCGCCGAGCGGCTGATCGAGTCGACGCCGATCGACGTGGTCGCCGAGTTCTATCCGGCGTTCACCGACCACGACAAGGGCGACGCGCTGTCGGTGCTCGACGGGCTGCCCGGTCTCGTACTGGCGGGGGACAAGGACCTGTTGACGCCGAGCGCGCACAGTACGGAGATCGCCGAGAAGCTGCCGGACGCCGAACTGGTGATCGTGGAGGGCGCGGGGCACCTGGTCATCATGGAGCGCCCCGAGGTGGTGAACGCGGCGCTCGCGCTGCTGATCGCGCAGGCCGCGGACTCGGTGCGCGCACCGGTCCCGCAGGTGCTGCGCGACCTGGCGGCGGCGCGGGCGTCGACCCGTACGACGGCCGCCGACGCGTAACATTCGCGTTCATGGCCACACCGCACGATGCCACGCCCCCGCACGAGACCGCCGCGCAGAACGCCGCCGAGCACGAGGCGGTGCGGCGCGGGGCGACACCGCACGAACCGGGCTCCGTGGGGATCACCGTCCCCACCCCCGACCTGATGCGCGACCTGGGCCGCCGCCTGGCCGCGCTGCTCGCCCCCGGCGACCTGGTGCTGCTCAGCGGCGAGCTGGGCGCGGGCAAGACCACGCTGGCCCGCGGCCTCGGCGAGGGTCTGGGCGTACGCGGCGCCGTCACCTCCCCGACCTTCGTGATCGCCCGCGTCCACCCCTCCCTGACCGCGGGTCCCGCGCTGGTGCACGTGGACGCGTACCGCCTGGGCGGCGGCCTGGACGAGATGGAGGACCTGGACCTCGACGTGTCGCTCCCCGAGTCCGTGGTCGTCGTGGAGTGGGGCGACGGCAAGGTCGAGGAACTGTCGGAGGCGCGGCTCCAGGTCGTCATCGCCCGTACGGTCGGCGGCCCGGCGGACGGGGACGGCGAGGGCGACGACGTACGCGAGGTGACCGTCACCGGCGTCGGCCCGCGCTGGACCGGCCAGGACCTCACCGCGCTGCGCGCCTGACCCTCGCTCCGATCCCCCGTTCGGCCCCCGCTCCGCCCTCCGTTCCGACAGGCTGTCGGCAAGATGTTGCGCGAGGGCGGCCGGGCGTGGTCTGCTGGTTGCGGGTACCTGGTTAGGGCGCCCTAACTACGTCTCTTCGGGGAGGCGCACATGCCGGCCCAGATCCGGACCCAGGACACGCGGGACCCGCGGCGGGACACCCCGCCGCCCAACGTCGGCGCCCTGCTGGCCGCCGGAGCCGCGGCCCGCACACTGTCGACCCCGCCGGACGACGGCGAGGAGCCCGCGCCGGCGGACGCGCCGGTCACCACGGCGACGGGCAGGACGACGGACGCGCCGGAGCCAGAAACCGGCGCGTGAGACGCGCGGCTACTCCACAGGGCGGCTACTTCACGACGCGGCTACTTCACGACGCGGCCACTTCACGGCGCAGCCACTCCGCGCGGCTACTTCACCGCGCGCCTACTTCACGACGAAAACACTGCTGCCGATCGTCGCGATCTGCCACAGCGCCGTGCCGTCGAGCCGCGTCTCGCGGATCGCCGCCGTCTGCTTCGAGGGATCAGGCTTCGCCAGCGACCCGTCCGCGGCCGCGCTGAAGCCGACGTTTATCCCGTCGGTCGTCGCGAAGAGCACCACGTGCTCGACCTGGGCGCCGTCGCCTCCTATGCCGGAGGCGCGCCGCGAGAAGACGCGGTGTATCCCCACGCTCGGCGCCACATTGCCCGCGACCACCGCGTAGGTGCGGTCGACCTTCTCCGCGTCACCGACCAGCCACACCCGCTTGGCGGAGATGCTGTAGACCACGCGCCTGCCGGTGCCGGAGGCGGCGGGCAGCGGATACGTCTTCGGCGTCGGCTTGGTGCTGGGCGACTTCACGGCCGAGGTGGAGGGCCTGGCCTGCGGCGGCTGGTCGGGCGCGGAGCCCGCCGCCTGCGCGGCGAGCACGGCGATGACGACCAGGGCAGCCGCAGTGAGCCCCGAGACCAGGGTGCTCGACTTGATCCGCGCCACGGTTGTCCTCCGGATGGGGTTCGCACATGCTCCCGGTTGACGGTAGCAGCCGCGCCGCCCGCGGCCACGACCGTACGGGCGCGCGCCGTACCCTTGGGGACGTGCTGCTGCTTGCCTTCGATACCGCCACACCCGCCGTCACCGCCGCCCTGCACGACGGGGAGCGGGTCCTCGCCGAGTCGACCGTCGTCGACGCGCGCCGGCACGGCGAGTTGCTGATGCCCGCGATCGACCGGGTCCTGGTCGCCGCCGACCGTACGCTCGCCCACGTCACCGGCGTCGTGGTCGGCGTCGGCCCGGGACCGTACACCGGGCTGCGGGTCGGCCTGGTGACGGCCGCGTCCTTCGGGGACGCGCTGGGCGTCCCCGTGCACGGCGTGTGCACCCTGGACGGGCTGGCCTGGGCCGCGGGCGCGGCCGGGCTCGACGGGCCGTTCACCGTGGCCACCGACGCCCGCCGCAAAGAGGTGTACTGGGCGCGCTACGACGACCCGCGGCACCGCGCCACCGAGCCCGCCGTGGACCGCCCGGCCGACATCGCGGACGCGGTACGCGGCCTGCCGTCGGTCGGCGCGGGCGCCGCGCTGTACCCGGAGGTCTTCACCGACCGCCGTCAGGGCACCGAGGACCAGTCGGCGGGCGCGCTCGCGGCGCTGGCCGCGTACCGGCTGGCCGCCGACGAGCCCTTCGACCCGCCGCTGCCGCTGTACCTGCGGCGGCCGGACGCGCAGGTGCCCGCCGGGTACAAGGCGGTACTGCCGAAGTGACCGGGGCCGCTCACGGGAGCGCCACCGCCGTGACGCTGCGCGAGATGCGCTGGTGGGACCTGGACGCCGTACTGGCCCTGGAACACGACCTGTTCCCCGAGGACGCCTGGTCGCGCGCGATGTTCTGGTCGGAGCTGGCCGACGCCCGGCACCCGGCCGCGACCCGCTTCTACGTGGTCGCGCAGGACGCCGGGGGACGGCTCGTCGGCTACGCGGGGCTCGCCGCCATCGCCGGAACGGGTGATGTGCAGACCATCGCCGCCGCCCGCGACCACTGGGGCACCGGGCTCGGCGCCCGGCTGCTCAGCACGCTGCTGCGCGCCGCCACCGACGCCGAGTGCCACGAGGTGCTGCTGGAGGTACGGGTCGACAACACCCGCGCCCAGCGGCTCTACCAGCGCTTCGGCTTCGAGCCGATCGGCTTCCGCAAGGGCTACTACCAGCCGGGCAACGTGGACGCCCTCGTCATGCGGCTCGCCGACCCGGCCGCCACCCCCGTCGCCCCCGCCGCCTTCGCGCAGACCGACGAAACCGACCCGGCCGCCCCGCCTCCCACCCGTACAGGAAACTGAGATCCATGGCTGACGAACCCCTTGTCCTCGGCATCGAGACCTCGTGCGACGAGACCGGCGTCGGCATCGTGCGCGGCCACACGCTGCTGGCCGACGCGGTCGCCTCCAGCGTCGACGAGCACGCCCGGTACGGCGGTGTGGTCCCCGAAGTGGCCAGCCGCGCGCACCTGGAGGCGATGGTCCCCACCATCCAGCGCGCGCTGAAGGACGCCGGGGTCGCCGCGAGCGACCTGGACGGCATCGCGGTCACGGCGGGCCCCGGGCTCGCGGGCGCGCTGCTGGTCGGGGTGTCGGCGGCGAAGGCGTACGCGTACGCGCTCGGCAAGCCGCTGTACGGCGTCAACCACCTGGCCTCGCACATCTGCGTCGACCAGCTCGAACACGGCGCGCTGCCCGAGCCGACGATGGCGCTGCTGGTGTCCGGCGGGCACTCGTCGCTGCTGCTCGCGCCCGACATCACCAGCGACGTACGGCCGTTGGGCGCGACCATCGACGACGCGGCGGGCGAGGCGTTCGACAAGGTCGCCAGGGTGCTGGGGCTCGGCTTCCCCGGCGGCCCGGCGATCGACCGGCACGCCCGCGAGGGCGACCCCGGGGCCATCGCCTTCCCGCGCGGCCTGACCGGCGGGCGCGACCCGGTCTACGACTTCTCCTTCTCCGGCCTGAAGACCGCCGTGGCGCGCTGGGTCGAGGCCCGGCGCAGGGACGGCCAGGACGTGCCGATCGCCGATGTGGCCGCGTCCTTCCAGGAGGCCGTGGTGGACGTGCTGACCCGCAAGGCGATCCGCGCCTGCCGGGACAACGGCGTCGACCACCTGATGATCGGCGGCGGTGTCGCCGCCAACTCCCGCCTGCGGTCACTGGCGTTGGAGCGCTGCGAGGACGCGGGCATCCGGCTGCGGGTGCCGCGCCCCGGCCTGTGCACCGACAACGGCGCGATGGTCGCGGCCCTCGGCGCCGAGATGGTCGCGCGCGGCCGGGCCTCCTCCACCCTCGACCTGCCCGCCGACTCCTCGCTGCCGGTCACGGAGGTGTCGGTGCCCGGCCACACCCACCCCGGCCCGCACGGCCACGGGCCGGGCCACGCGCACCCGCACGCACACGACCACGGGCCGGGCCACGCGCACGACCACGACCATGTGCACGAGCTGAGCAAGGACAACCTGTACGGATGACCGTCACGCTGATGTGGGAGGCCGCCGCCGCAGAAGGCCGCGGCCCCGACCTCCTCGACTGGGCCAGGAAGCAGGCCCGTACGCTCCCCGGCACGCCGACCCGCCGCGAATTCCTCACCGCGCCCGACGACCGGGTGCTCATCCTCACGTGGTGGGACGCGCCCTACGACGCCGTACTGCCGGAACTGCCCGACCCGGACGGGACGTTGGTGCGCCGCCAGGTGCACCGCTGGCGCTTCACCTCGGTGTCGGTGGAACCCGGCGCCTGAAAGTCGCATCAGCCAGGGTGTGCACCACGATCCCCTGACCCCCGTCCCCACCCGCGCCCGTCGCCGCCCCGGCGGTCGCCCGGGCCGTACCGGCAGCAGGGCCGCTCTCCCGCTGCTGGCGGCGGCCTGCCTGCTGCTCGTCGCGGGCTGCTCGGGCAGCACCTCGACGTCCGCCTCGACGCCCGGCCCGTCCGCGCCGACGGGCACGGCCACGAGCGCGGGCGGCACCGGGAAGCCCACCACGCCGGCCGGCTCCGCGCAGGCCGAGCGCGCCGCCGCCTTCCGCAAGTGGGGCATACCCGTGCTCGCGGACCCGCCCCCGCCGCCCGCGGTGAAGCCGGTCAAGACCGGCAAGGGGCTGTTGCCGGTGGTCAGCGACGTCCCGACGACGCGGAAGATCGTCTTCGTCACCTTCGACGACGGCGCGGAGAAGGACCCGAAGTTCGTGCGGATGATGCAGGACCTGAAGATCCCCTTCACCATGTTCCTGACGAACGCGATCATCCAGAACGACTACGGCTTCTTCAAACCGCTCCAGGCGCTGGGCAACTCGATCGAGAACCACACCCTGACCCACCCCAACCTGAACACCGAGTCGCTCGCCGCGCAGAAGCACGAGATCTGCGGCCAGCAGACGAAACTCACCCACGAGTACGGCACCGCGCCCGGCCTCTTCCGCCCGCCCTACGGCAACCACAACGCCGCCACCAAGGAGGCGGTGCGGTCCTGCGGTGGCCTGCGCGCGATCATCCTGTGGCGCGAGTCGATGCAGATCAAGAAGGTGCAGTTCCAGCGGCCCGACCACACGTTCCACCCCGGCGACATCATCCTGGCGCACTTCCGCGGGCCCAGTGAGCTCAAGGGCGAGTCGATGACGAAGATGACCGCGAACATGCTCCGGCAGATCGCCCAACAGGGCTTCACCGTGGCCCGGTTGGAGGACTACGTCTGAGAGGTCCCGGTCACCGGCCGCCCGAGCAGCATCGAGGGCGCGCCCGCCACCCGGGTCAGGAACACGGTCGCCGCGTGCGGCCCCCGCGGCTTGACCCGGCGCCGCACCTCCTCGGGCTCCACCGCCGACCCGCGCTTCTTCACCGTCAGCACGCCGACCTCGCGCTCCCGCAGCAGCGCCTTGAGCCGCTTCAGCCCGAACGGCAGCACATCGCCGATCTCGTACGCCGTCGCGTACGGCGTCGGCCGCAGCTCGTCCGCCGTCACGTACGCGATGGTCTCGTCGATCAGGCCGCCGTTCAGCGGGGCCGCCGCCTCCGCCACCAGATGCGCGCGGATCACCGCGCCGTCCGGCTCGTACAGATACCGGCCGACCGGGCGGACCTCCGGGTCGGGCAGCGGCGCCGCCGTGCGCAGACTGGCCCCGCCGGGCAGCAGCGTGGCGCGTACGGCGCCGGGCTCGGTGCCGAACCACAGCGCCGCCTCCTTCACGTCACCGCGGTCCGAGACCCACTCCGCCTCGGCCTCCGGCGGCACCGCCTCGTGCGGAATGCCGGGCGCGACCTTCACCGCGGCGAACGGCACCGCACGGGCCGCGGCCAACGCCCAGGACAGCGGCGGCGCGTACGCCTCGGGGTCGAAGGTCCGCCCGCCCGTCGCCCGGCCGCCACCCCTCATCGACGTGCCGCGCGCGGCCCCGCCCGGTCCGCCGGTCCGGCGCGCCGGGTCCACGAACACCGCGTCGAACCCGGCGGTGTCCACCTCCGTCACGTCCGCGCAGCGCACCTCGATCAGGTCGGCCAGGCCCAGCGCCGCCGCGTTCGCCCGCGCCGCCGCGCACGCCAGCGGGTCCCGGTCCACGGCCAGCACCTCGATCCCGGCCCGCGCCAGCGCGAGGGCGTCCCCGCCGATGCCCCCGCACAGGTCCGCCAGCCGCCGCACGCCGAGCGCCCTGAAGCGCTCCGCGCGGTGCGTCGCGACACTCTTCCGGGTGGACTGCTCCACGCCGTTCGGCGTGAAGTACATCCGGTACGCGTCCTCCTCGCCGAATTTCGCCACGGCCCGCTGCCGCAGCCGCGCCTGCCCCAGCGCCGCCGACACCAGCCCGGCGTCGTACGTGCGCCGCAGCCGGGTGGCCGCCGCCAGCTCGTCGGCGGGGCTGTGCTCCCGCAACTCCGCGAGCAGCGCCTGTCCGTCGCCGGACAGCAGCCCGGCAAATCCTTGGAGGTCCACCCGGCCATTGTCCCCGCCCGCCATGCGCCGGACGACGGGGCCTGGTACCCCCGAGGGGTACCCCTTTGGAGGGCGTCGCCTGGCACTCCGCTTGACCGAGTGCTAAGCGCGTCCTAGTCTCGGTTCTGGCACTCGGCACCGCTGAGTGCCAGCACTCAGCGACGGGCAGGTCCGGCACCCGCGACGACGGGCCTACCAGGTCGCCGACCCAGACAGACACTCTTCCGTGAGCCCTTTGAAGGGGGAGGTCGGATCGTGACGACCGCCAGCACCAAGGTTGCCATCAAGCCGCTCGAGGACCGCATCGTGGTCCAGCCGCTGGATGCCGAGCAGACCACGGCCTCCGGCCTGGTCATCCCGGACACCGCCAAGGAGAAGCCCCAGGAGGGCGTCGTCCTGGCCGTCGGTCCGGGCCGCTTCGAGGACGGCAACCGCCTGCCGCTCGACGTCTCCGTGGGCGACGTCGTGCTCTACAGCAAGTACGGCGGCACCGAGGTGAAGTACAACGGCGAGGAGTACCTCGTCCTCTCGGCTCGCGACGTCCTCGCGATCGTCGAGAAGTAAGCACCGCTTTTACCGCAGCAGTGAAACCACCCCGGGTTTCCGCGTCCTACGGACCGGGCGCCCGGGGTGGTTTCGTTGCCTGCTCCTGCCGTCCTTGACGACGTGATTTGACGAGTAGACGAGGTAGTTCACAGGCATGGCCAAGACCCTGAAGTTCGACGAGGACGCCCGTCGCGCCCTTGAGCGCGGCGTCAACAAGCTCGCCGACACCGTGAAGGTGACGATCGGTCCCAAGGGCCGCAACGTCGTCATCGACAAGAAGTTCGGCGCCCCCACCATCACCAACGACGGCGTGACCATCGCCCGTGAGGTGGAGCTGGAGGACGCCTACGAGAACCTGGGCGCCCAGCTCGTCAAGGAGGTGGCGACCAAGACCAACGACATCGCGGGTGACGGCACCACCACCGCGACCGTGCTGGCCCAGGCCCTGGTCCGCGAGGGCCTGCGCAACGTGGCCGCGGGCGCCTCCCCGGCCGCCCTGAAGAAGGGCATCGACGCCGCCGTCAAGGCCGTGTCCGAGGAGCTGCTCGCCACCGCCCGCGCGATCGAGGGCAAGGAGGACATCGCCGCCGTCGCCGCGCTGTCCGCGCAGGACAAGCAGGTCGGCGACCTGATCGCCGAGGCGATGGACAAGGTCGGCAAGGACGGTGTCATCACCGTCGAGGAGTCCAACACCTTCGGCCTGGAGCTGGACTTCACCGAGGGCATGGCGTTCGACAAGGGCTACCTGTCGCCGTACTTCGTCACCGACCAGGAGCGGATGGAAGCGGTCCTCGACGACCCCTACGTCCTCATCCACCAGGGCAAGATCTCCTCGATCCAGGACCTGCTGCCGCTGCTGGAGAAGGTCATCCAGTCCGGCGCGTCCAAGCCGCTGCTGATCATCGCCGAGGACGTCGAGGGCGAGGCCCTGTCGACCCTGGTGGTCAACAAGATCCGCGGCACGTTCAACGCCGTCGCCGTCAAGGCGCCCGGCTTCGGTGACCGCCGCAAGGCCATGCTGGGCGACATCGCGACGCTGACCGGCGCCACGGTCATCGCCGAGGAGGTCGGCCTCAAGCTCGACCAGGCCGGTCTCGACCTGCTCGGCACCGCCCGCCGCATCACCGTCACCAAGGACGACACCACGATCGTCGACGGCGCCGGTGACAAGGCCGAGATCGAGGGCCGCGTCAACCAGATCAAGGCCGAGATCGGCACCACCGACTCGGACTGGGACCGCGAGAAGCTCCAGGAGCGCCTGGCCAAGCTCGCCGGCGGCGTCTGCGTCATCAAGGTCGGCGCGGCCACCGAGGTCGAGCTCAAGGAGAAGAAGCACCGTCTGGAGGACGCCATCTCCGCGACCCGCGCCGCGGTCGAGGAAGGCATCGTCTCCGGCGGCGGCTCCGCGCTCGTCCACGCCGTCAAGGTCCTGGAGGGCAACCTCGGCAAGACCGGCGACGAGGCGACCGGTGTCGCCGTCGTCCGCCGCGCCGCCGTCGAGCCGCTGCGCTGGATCGCCGAGAACGCCGGTCTCGAGGGCTACGTCATCACCGCCAAGGTGGCCGAGCTGGAGAAGAACCACGGCTTCAACGCCGCCTCCGGTGAGTACGGCGACCTCGTCAAGGCCGGCGTCATCGACCCGGTCAAGGTCACGCGCTCCGCGCTGGAGAACGCGGCCTCGATCGCGTCGCTGCTGCTGACGACGGAGACGCTGGTCGTGGAGAAGAAGGAAGAGGAGCCCGCTGACGCGGGGCACGGTGGGCACGGTCACTCCCACTGAGTGACGTCCGTCGGTTCCACCGGGGCGGGGGGGGGGGGGGGGGGGGGGGGGGGGGGGGGGGGGGGGGGGGGGTGGTTGTGGGGGGGGGGGGGGGGGGGGCGGCGGGGGGAGGGAGA
>NZ_JBVHMF010000010.1:250186-258678 GCF_055558595.1 Streptomyces sp. NPDC025721
AAGCACGCAAAAGTATAAAAAAAAACCACCCCCCCCCCCCCCCCTCCCCCCTCCCCCCCCCCCCCCCCCCCCCCCCCCCCCCCCCCCCCCCCCCCCCCCCCCCCCCCCCGCCCCCTTTCCCCGCCCCGGCCCTACGTCGCCTCCCCGACAGACGGCACACCGCCTTCCCCGCGACGCCCCCCGGACGGCTCCCTTGCCCCGGGCGTCACGCCGATCTTTTTCGGGGCGCGGCCCCGGGGCGGTTCCCTTGCGCGGGGCGTCAGGCACGGCTTTTTCGGGGCGCGGCCCCGGGGCGGTTCTTCTGCCGAGGCGGCACGCCGTGTAGTTAGGGGCGCGGGGAACTGCGCGCTCAGCCCGCGCGGAGGCGCGGGTGAAAACCGGCCCCAGCGGGGCAGTCGCTGTTGTTCTCGGGCTGAAAGCCCGGTGGGGGCTGGTCGCGCAGTTCCCCGCGCCCCTAAAAACAGGCCCTGCGTCGGCGCCGCGCGCGTAACTGCGGCCCTGGGGGCGTGAGCTGAGGGATCGGCTTACCCACGGGGGTCGAAGCGGCGGCCGGCGCGGGTGGAGGCGGCTGCGTAGAGGCCGGGAGGAAGGTGCCGGGCAAGGGACACGGCGAGTTTGTAGCGGGCGGAGGGCACGCTGAGAATGCGCCGACGGGCGAGATCACGCAGGGCCGCCGTGACCACGGCATCGGCGTCGAGCCAGGCGAAGGAGGGCAGCCGGGAGGCGTCCATCCCGGCCCGGGCGTGGAATTCGGTGCGGACGAAGCCGGGGCACAGGGCGAGGAGCCGCACGCCGGACCCGGCCGTCTCGGCGGCCACGCCCTCGGTGAAGTGGACGATCCACGCCTTGCTGGCCCCGTACGTGCCGCGAGGCATGTAGGCCGCGACGGACGAGACGTTGATCACGTACCCGCGCCCCCGCGGGCGCATGGTCTCGACGGCCGCGCCGGTGAGGCGCAGCACGGCCTCGCAGTGCAGCTTGAGCATGCGCAGCTCGTCGGACATGGGGGCGTCGAGGAAGGTGCCGTGGTTGCCGAAACCGGCGTTGTTGACGAGGACGTCGACGGGCCGTTCCCGGTCGCGCAGCCGCGCTTCCACGGCGGCGATCCCGTCGTCGGTGGTGAGGTCGGCGGGGAGCACCTCGACGTCGGCCCCGTACCGCTCGCGCAGCCCGGCCGCGGTGTCGGCGAGCCGCTGTTCGTCGCGGGCGACGAGGACGAGGGCGTGTCCGTCGGCGGCGAGCCGTCGTACGAAGGCCGCTCCGATGCCGGAGGTCGCCCCGGTGACCAGTGAAGTCGTCATCCCGGCAGCGTACGGGCCGCCGCCGGACCCTTCGTCAACGCGCCGGACTCAAGCGGCTGTTGACCGCCTCCAGATACGTACGGTTCATGGTGTCGGCCGCGGCCATGACCCGCGGCAGCAGCTCGGACTCCAGGGTCATCGCCCGGAAGAGGAAGGCGACGGTGACCTCGTGGTCCGGCCGGTGCACGACCTCGACCGGGTCCCCCGCGCGGACCTCGCCCGGTGTGATCACCCGCAGGAACGGGCCAGGCAGCCCCTCCCGGGTGAACCGCTTGACCCATCCGCGTTCGTCCAGCCACCCGGCGAAGGTGCGGCACGGGATGCGGGGCGAGGTCACTTCGAGGACGAGCCCCGCGGCGCCGATCCGCCAGCGCTCGCCGATCAGCGCGGCGTTGACGTCGATGCCGGTGGTGGTCAGATTCTCGCCGAAGCGGCCGTCGGGCAGCTCGCGCCCCAGCCGCCGCTCCCAGCGGTCGAGATCCTCGCGGGCGTACGCGTACACCGCCTGTTCGTCGCCGCCGTGGAAGCGCAGGTCGCAGACGGTGTCCCCGGCGAGGCCGCCGCCCGCGACGCCGCGCGGTCCGGGCGCCGTGACGGCGACGGGTCCGGTCACCGGGAGCTTCCCGATGCCGGTGAGGCCGCCTTCGCCGTCGGTGTAGGGCACGACGAGGGGGCGGGCGACGTTCACGGAGCGCACTCGGGACATGGGAGGCAGCCTATTTCGGGTCGTGGGCGAGGCGGCGGCGGATCGCGTCGCGGTCCTCGCGGGGGAGGGCGTCGAGGCCGGTCAGCAGCGGCAGCAGCTCGGGCTCGGTGGTGAAGGCCCGGAAGGACAGCGCGACGGTGACCTCGTGGTCCGGCCGGTGCACGACCTCGACCGGGTCCCCGGCGCGGATCTCGCCCGGCTCGATCACCCGCAGATACGGGCCCGGCAGCGCCGCGTCGGTGAAGCGCCGCAGCCACCGGTTCTCGCCGAGCCAGCCCGCGAAGGTCGCGCACGGGATGCGCGGGCAGGACACCTCCAGGAGGGGTCCGCGCGCGCCGATCCGCCAGCGCTCGCCGATCAGCGAGGCGTTGACGTCGATGCCGGAGGTGGTCAGATTCTCGCCGAAGAAGCCGTTGGCGAAGGTACGGCCCAGCTCGCGGCCCCAGTGGTCGAGGTCTTCGCGGGCGTACGCGTAGACGGCCTGGTCGGCGCCGCCGTGGTGCTTGACGTCGTGCGCGCGGTCACCGGCCAGACCGACCGCGCCGTCCCCCTTCGGACCCGGCGCGGTGACCCGTACCGGGCCGGTGACCGGCCGTTTGTCGATACCGGTCGCCGGCAGCCGCTTCCACGGGTTGGGGCGCGGGTGGCCGATGTTGACGCTCAGCAGCAGTCCCATGCGGGGCGCGCCTCCGCTCTCAGGGCTGGTAGAGGTACGGGGTGGTGACGCTCAGGGCGCTGAAGCCGAGGCGCTGGAGGATGGGGCGGCTGGCGTCCATCGCGTCGACCTGGAGGTAGCGGTAGCCGCGGGCGGCGGCGATACGGGCCCGGTGGGCGATCAGCGCGCGGTAGACGCCGCGCCCCCGCCACTCGGCGACGGTCCCGCCGCCCCACAGGCTCGCGAAGTCCTTGCCCGGCGGCATCTCCATGCGGGCCCCGCAGACCGGCCGGTCGCCCGCCATCGCCAGCACCAGCGCGATCTCGTCCGGCGCCTGCGCGAGCGCGTCCAGCAGCCGCTCGCGCAGCTGCTCCGCGCCCGTACCGAACGCCTCCTCGTGCACGGCGGCCAGCAGGTCCACCCCGGCGGCGTCGGTCACCTCCACCAGCCGTACGCCGTCCGGCGGGACGGGCTCGCCGGGCAGCGCCGCGACCTCCGCGACCATCAGCGTCTCCGGCTCCTCCGGCACGAACCCCGCCGCGCGCAGCCGCTCGCCCAGATCCGCCGGCCGGTCGTGCGAGTAGAGCTTCCACTCGAACTCCCGGCCCGCCCCCTCGGGCGACTTCAGCCACGCGAGCTGCGCCTGGACCGCGGGGCCCGCGCTGTCCTCGTCCAGCTCCGACCAGAGCACCCCGCTCCAGTCGTGCATCGCGGCCCCCACCTGCCGCACCACCCCGCCGCTCCGCTCCACCCGCGTCCCCGCCCCCTCCGGCGGAGCGTCCCGCCGCATCTGAGCATCGAACAACCCGAGTACATAAGCGCGATCCATCCCCCCATCCCAACACGCCCACCCCCCCACCCCCAACCGATTTCCCCCCGCGACGCGCCCCGCCGGGAGAGGCGTCAGGCGAGGGATTCGAGGGTGTGGTCGATGTCGGAGGGGGTGTTGTAGAGGTGGAAGGCGAAGCGGAGGGAGGTGGTGGGGGTGGAGAAGCGGACGGCGGCGGCGGTGAGGCGGGCGGGGGCGGTCGGGGGGAGGGCGACGGTGACGGTGGCGGAGGGGCCGGGGACGGGGGTGTGGCCGAGGGCGGTGAGGCCGTCGCGGAAGCGGGCGGCGAGGGCGGTGTCGTGGGCGTGGATCGCGGGGACGCCGATCTCCTCGATCAGGGAGAGGGAGGCGGCGGCGCCGACGAGAGGGAGGTAGGCGGGGCGGGCGTCGAAGCGGCGGGCGCCGGGGGCCAGCCGGGTGACGGGGCCGTAGCACCACTCCCAGGGGTCGTCGGCGGCGTACCAGCCCGCGAAGCCGGGGGAGAGGGTCGGCTCGGCGCCCGCGCGCACGGTCAGGAAGCAGGCGCCGTGCGGGCTGAGCAGCCACTTGTAGGCGTGGCAGACCACGTAGTCGTAGTCGTCGGCGCACAGCGGGAGCCAGCCGACGGACTGGGTGCCGTCCAGGAGCGTACGGGCGCCGTGGGCCGCGGCGGCGGCGCGGATCGCGGGCAGGTCGGCGACCCGGCCGTCGGCGGACTGCACGGCGCTGACGGCGACCAGCGCGGTGCCCGGCCGCACCGCGTCGGCGAGCGCGTCCAGCGGCACGATCCGCAGGTCCAGGTCCTCGCGGGCGGCGAAGGGCTGCACGAGGGAGCTGAAGTCCCGGTCGGCGACGACCACTTCGGCGCCGGGCGGCAGCCGCGCCGCGATCAGCCCGACGCTCTCGGCGACCGTGCTGGCCAGCGCCACCCGCTCCACCGCCACCCCGACGATCCGGGCGTAGGCGGCGCGCGCCGCGACGACGGCCGCCTCGAAGGCGTCGGTGTCGGGGCGGCCCGCCGCCCACTCGTCGACGGCCCCGCGCAGCGCCGCCGCGGTGCGGGCCGGGAGCAGCCCGACGGTGGCGGTGTTGAGGTAGGGCGCGGCGGGGTCGAGGTCCGGATACTCGGCACGGATGAGGCGGTCCGCGGCGAGGCCGCCCACCCAGGCGCCGCCGGCGCCCGCGCCCGTCCCGCTGCCCGCGCTCGTACCGCTGCCCGTACCGCTGCCTGTGCCTGTGCTGCCGAATGCGATGGCGTCCATGGCTCCTCAGCGTGGCGCGGGCCCGCCTCAAAGTCCATTACCGATATCTGTCGGGTATCCCTAAGTTCCGCTTATGGTGGGCGGATGATCGAGGCACGTCATCTCCGGGTGCTGCGGGCCGTCGCCCGCACCGGTTCGTTCTCCGCGGCGGCCCGCGAACTGGGCTGCACCCAGCCCGCCGTCAGCCAGCAGATGAAGGCGCTGGAGCACTCCGCGGGCACCCCGCTGCTGGTCCGCGGCGCCCGCGAGACCCGGCTGACGGAGGCGGGTGACGTGCTGGTCAGGCACGCCGTCGGCATCCTGGCCGGGCTGACGGCGGCCGAGGAGGAGGTCGCGGCGATCGCGGGGCTGCGGGCCGGACGCGTACGCCTCACCTCGTTCCCCTCGGGCAGCTCCACGGTGGTGCCGGGCGCGGTCGCGGCGATGCGCGCGCAGTACCCGGGCACGAAGGTGTCGCTGGAGGAGGCCGAGCCGCCGCGCTCGGTGGAGATGCTGCGCGCGGGCGACTGCGACATCACCCTGGCGTTCCGCTACGTGGATCTGCCGACCCCGGCCGAGGAGTCGTGGGACGACCTCGTCGTGCGCTCGCTGCTCACCGACCGGCTGGTCGGCGTCGTGCCCGAGGGGCACGCGCTCGCTGTCGGCGGGCGCCCGGTGGACATCGCGGAGCTGGAGCAGGAGCAGTGGATCGCGGGGTGCGCGCGCTGCCGCCGCCACCTCGTGGAGGTGTGCGAGCGGGCCGGGTTCACCCCGCGGATCGACTTCGCGACCGACGACTACCCGGCGGTGGTCGGCCTGGTGGCGGCCGGTCTCGGGGTCGCGGTGCTGCCGGAGCTGGCGCTGGAGTCGGTACGTCCCAAGGGCGTCGCCGTGGTGGAGGTGCGTCCGGCCGTGCAGCGCGAGGTGGTGGCCCTCACGCTGCCCGATCTGGCGAACGTCCCGGCGGTGGACATGATGCTCGGCCGCCTTGCGCAGGCGGCGGCCCGCTGATCTCAGGGCACCGGTCGCCCGTCAGCCGGGCCCGGCGGGCGGCGCGCCGCGCGTGCCGTACGCGGCAGGGCGGACGGGGCCGACGCGGCCGATGGAACCGGGAGTGCCGACGGCACCGGGAGTGCAGGAACGATTCTGCTGGCGTCTCGCGGAAGCGCGCTCACACGTGGGACGCGTCGCGGATGTCGGACGCGTCGTGCAGGTCGGCGTCGTGCAGGTCGGCGTCGTGCAGCTCGGACCTGTCGTGCAGGTCGGCGTCGTGCAACTCGGACCTGTCGTGCAGGTCGGCGTCGTCCAGGTCGGCGTCGTCCAGGTCGGCGTCGTGCAGGTCGGTCGCGTCGCGCACGTCCGACGGCTCGCGCTCGGAGCGGCCCGCTTCGGCGTCCGCCGAGGGCATCCGCGACCGCGAGCGGCCCATCATCGCCTCGCGCTCGTCCTCGGTGAGTCCGCCCCAGACCCCGTAGGGCTCGCGGACGGCGAGGGCGTGGGTGGCGCATTCGGCCCGTACGGGACAGCGCATGCACACCTCCTTGGCGGAGGCCTCGCGCGCGCTCCGGGCGGCGCCCCGCTCGCCCTCGGGGTGGAAGAAGAGCGAGCTGTCGACGCCTCGGCAGGCGGCCACGAGCTGCCAGTCCCAGAGGTCGGCGTTGGGGCCGGGAAGGCGGGAGAAGTCTGCCATTGCTTATCCCCTCGGAGGGTGTGTGTCGGTCTGGGAGGCCGTGAAGAGTCAGCGTCTCGACCGTACATCTACTGTCGTAGTAGATGTAAATATGACTCATCGCCAATCTAGTGGCGAATAGCCCACAAGGCGCGAAAGAGCGTCCAAACAGTGAAAAATCTGGCATAACACCCGTTCGGCAGCATCCGGGCAGGGCCGCTCGGCCGTAGAGGAATCGTTCCGCCTCCGAAATACCGGCTCTCTCACCCGTCTGACCTGCGGCCTGGGCGATCCGTGTGCGCATGATCACGTAGAGTGCCGATGACCGTCGGCAAACTTCGTAACTCTTTCGGGTGAGGGTCGTTGAGTCTGGCGGAAGCGGTTGGCGGACAAGTGAATCGGGCAAGTGCCCGAGGCCGTCAGCCTCAACGGTGAACATTCGTACAGCCTGGAGGCACAACGTGACGCGGTTCAGCTGCGGAGGGCGGTCATGACTTCTGTCCTCGTCTGCGACGACTCCCCGCTCGCCCGAGAGGCCCTGCGCCGCGCGGTGGCCACCGTGCCCGGTGTCGAGCGCGTAACCACCGCGGCCAACGGCGAGGAAGTCCTCCGCCGCTGGGGTGCCGACCGGTCGGACCTGATCCTGATGGACGTCCGCATGCCCGGCCTCGGCGGCGTCGAGACCGTACGGCGGCTGCTGTCGGCCGACCCCGGCGCCCGGATCATCATGCTCACGGTCGCCGAGGACCTGGACGGCGTGGCGCTCGCCGTCGCCGCCGGTGCCCGCGGCTACCTGCACAAGGACGCCTCGCGCGCCGAACTGCGGGCGACTGTGACGCAGGCGCTGGCCGACCCCACCTGGCGGCTCGCCCCGCGGCGGCTGCGCTCGGCCGAGATGGGCGCCGCGCCCACCCTCACCGCCCGCGAGATCCAGGTGCTCGAAGGCATGAGCCACGGACGCTCCAACGCCGAGATCGGCCGCGAGCTGTTCCTCTCCGAGGACACCGTGAAGACGCACGCCAGGCGGCTGTTCAAGAAGCTCGGCGCGTCCGACCGGGCCCACGCCGTGGCGCTCGGCTTCCGCTGGGGCCTGGTTCGCTGAGCCGTCGTGTCGTACGCCCGAGAGGGCGGCCGTTCCGGCGAAGTCGCCCACAAGTCCTCGGTTTCCCGGGGGAGGACGCATGCTTGACGTATGGACTTCCTCGGGGATCGGCGGGGGCCTCACATGGCGGAGATGACAGCGTCGGGTTCGGCCGCTCATAACGCTTCGGTGCAGAAGTACGGCCGCGATGACGCGGATCGCGCCGCGGCGAGGCACCATGGGTGGATGCGCGACGACGACACTCCGGCCATCGGTGCCCTTGTCCGGCGCGCAGTCGACGGCGACGAGCAGGCGACACACGACCTGCTCGCGCATGTCCACCCGCTCGCCGAGCGGTACTGCCGCACCAAACTGTCCCGTCTTCCGGGCGACGCCCGGCACTTCGTCGACGACCTCGCCCAAGAGGTCTGTCTCGCGGTGCTGTGCGCCCTGCCCCGCTACCGCGACCTGGGGCGGCCGTTCGAGGCCTTCGTGGTCTCCATCGCCGCCCACAAGGTCGCCGATCTGCAACGGGCCGCCATGCGCGGGCCCGGCAGCACCGCCGTTCCGTCCGACGAGATGCCGGAGAAACCGGACGATTCGCTCGGCCCCGAGGAGCGCGCGCTGCTCAACAGCGACGCCGCCTGGGCCAAGAAGCTGCTCGACAACCTCCCTGACCACCTGCGCGAGTTGGTGCTGCTGCGGGTCGCCGTCGGGCTGAGCGCCGAGGAGACCGGCCAGGTGCTCGGCATGTCGCCGGGGGCCGTACGGGTGGCGCAGCACCGCGCGCTCAGCCGGCTGCGCGCCATCGCGGAACAGACGGCGGGGGCGCCCGCCGCCGGGGACGCGCCGGGTCTCTCGGCGTAGGACACGCGGAAACGGACACGCGGAAACGGACGCGCGGAAACGGACGCGCGGAAACGGACGGGCGGGGCCGGCGCCGGGGCCGGCACCCCAGTGCTACCGGACGGTTCGGCCGCGCGGTTCCACCGCTCGTGCCCCTCCCGGTGTCTGTGGCCCTCCACGTGCGT